>CAZEUW010000026.1:0-17273 GCA_964515425.1 uncultured Gemmatimonadota bacterium
GGAGGAGTCGGTGCGTACGCCAAAAACACTATCGAGTATAACGCCCCCCGGGGTGAGGGACGAGTCGTGATCGGCGCCGCGCCGGAGCTCCACTCGGAGGAACTGACCGCGAGCTGGGACGAGCTGCGGGCCGCCGGCGAGGAGGCGGAGGAGCTGGCCGCCGGTCTCGCGCCGGCTCAGCTGCGCTGGTGCCCGGAGCCCGACCGGTGGTCGGTGGCCGAGTGCCTCGAGCACCTGGTGCTCACCGGGGAGGTGTACCTCGAGGCGCTCGACCCGGTCATCGAGGAGGCCCGCGAGCGCGGCCGCCTCGCCCGCGGCGACTACCGGCCGACGCTGGTGGGACGCTGGCTCACCCGGCTCCTGGAGCCGCCGCCCGGACTTCCGGTGCCGTCCCCGCGGGTCGTCGTGCCGGGCGGAGGGGCGGAGCCTAACCCGGGGGGCGGCGGATCGGGGGAGGGCGATCCCCTCGCCGACTTCATGGCCCTGCGGGGACGCTTCGCCGTGCGGCTGGAGGCGGCCGACGGGCTCGACCTGCGGCGCGTGAGAATGGCCTCGCCCTTCTTTTCGCTCGTCCGCTTCGACCTCGGGTCCGCCTTCCGGGTGATCGCCGCCCACGAGCGTCGCCACCTCTGGCAGGCCCGGCGGGTGACCGAGGCGGAGGGGTTTCCGGCGGACTGAGGCCGGAGGTGGCGCAACTGGAGGTGGGGCGACGTTGAGCGGATCCACGCCGGGTCGGAGCCTCTGGGCCCGTGCTTCCCGGGCCGCCGCCGCCACCCCCGAGCGGCGAAACCGGTACGCGGATTTCCTGCGCGCGGTCTCGATCGGCGCCGTGGTGATCGGCCACTGGACGGTCGCTGCGCCGCACGTGACCGGAGACGGTCTTCGTCTGGGGAGCCTCCTCGCCTTCGAGCCCTGGACGCACTGGCTGACATGGGCGTTCCAGGTCATGCCGGTCTTCTTCGTGGTCGGCGGCTACGCGAACGCCGCCTCCTGGCAGGCCGCCCGCCGCGCGAGACGCCCCTACGGCGAGTGGCTGCACGGCCGGCTCCAGCGGCTCGTGGGACCCGTGCTGCCCCTGCTCCTGGCGTGGGGCGTGATGGCGGCGGTCGCCGGAGCGGCGGGCGTCGACGCCGACCTCCTCCGCGCGGGGTCGCAGCTGGCCCTGGTGCCGATCTGGTTCCTGGCCGTCTACGTGATGGCCGTCGTGCTGGTGCCGGCCACGTACGCGTGGTGGGAGCGCCGGGGCTTCTCGTCGTTCGGTGCGCTGGCGCTGGCGGCGGCGGTCGACGACGCGCTCTTCTTCGCCGGAATTTCCGAGGCCGGCTGGCTCAATTACGCCTTCGTCTGGCTGGCCGTCCACCAGCTCGGCTACGCCTGGCGCGACGACCGCCTGGGGGACGAGCGGTGGAGGGCCGGCTGGGGCGCGGCCGGCGTCGCCGCGCTGGTGGCACTGGTGTTCGCTGGACCGTATTCCGTGGCCATGGTCAGCGTCCCGGGCGAGGCGGTGAGCAACACGCTCCCGCCGAAGCTTCCGATGCTGGCGATCGGGATCGCCCAGACCGGCCTGCTCCTCTGGCTCGAGGCTCCGATGCGACGGTGGCTCGAGCGCTCGGTGCCCTGGACGGCCACAGTGCTGGTGAACGGCCTGATCATGACGATCTTCCTCTGGCATGTGACCGCGGCGACCCTCGTGATCGGACTCGCGGCGCTGGCCGGGGGCGCGGGGCTGGGGGCCGAGCCCGGAAGCGCGGGCTGGTGGGCCCTGCGCCCGGTCTGGATGGTCGCCTATGCCCTGCTCCTGTCGCTCCTCACGCTGCTGTTCGGGCGCTTCGAGCGCAGCGGACCTCCGCGTCGGGTGGCGGCGTGGCGGCTCGTGGCGGGTGCCGCGGTCGCCTGCGGCGGGCTGGCACTGCTGGCGCTCGAAGGGATCGGCGGAGAGGGATGGCTCGGGGTCCGGCTCGTCGTGCTGCTGCTGCCCTTCGCCGGCGCGGCGCTCATGGGGGTGAACCCGCTGGCGGGCTCGTCGTCGGAGGCGGCGGCGGGACGCTCGATCCCGCCGCCTCCGAAGTCCGGGGACGTCAGTTGAAGCGGAGCTCCCGGGTCAGCTTGCTGCCCAGGATGTCGCGGAGCTGCGCACGCTCGACGGTGGCGGCCCCCTGCTCCTGAAGGTCGCCGAGGATCGTCTCGGCGATCGGATCGAACTTCGCGGACGCGTCGTCGAACGTCGCCATGTTCGGATACTCGACGAGCAGGATGAGATCCCAGTCGTCCGGGGTCGCGCGGGGCGCCGACAGGATCTTGTAGGACTTCACGATCCCCTGCTTCATGGCCTCGTCGTTGTACCGCTTCCAGACGCGCGAGAGGTCGGCGAGATAGGCCTCGTACTGTCCGGGGGTGGTGCGGACCAGCGATACGTCCCAAACCGACCCTTCGGTGTAGGGCCGCTCCTGCGCCTCCGCCGCGGAGGTCAGAGAGAAGGCGGCGACGGCGGCGAAGACGGCGGGAAACAGCACGGTACGAATTCGAGACATGGTGGTTCTCCGGTACGGAGTAGGGTGGCTCGACGCCCCGATGGGCATACGAGGAGACACGTAACCTGTCACTGCTGATCGGGATCCGCCAGAGGGCGCCTGCGGCGCGTCAGCCCGCCGTCCTGACCTCCCGCTCGGCCGCGGTTTCTTCGGGACAACGCACGTCCGGGTTGTACTGCATGAAGGTGCCGGACGGGTTGTCGCGGTAGAGCCAGACGTGCAGCTCGTAGTGCGGCTCGAACCCGTGCGCCTCGTCCACCTCGGTCTCCGGGTTGTCGTGACGGTAGTAGTACTCGTGGCCCAGGAAGCTCGGAGGCGCCTGGTGGCCCGCTGCGTGCCAGGCCTCGGCGAACACGATGTTCTCGATCGCCACCAGCTCCCTCCCGCCGCCCGGCTGCGGCTCGTAGACGAGCACCGACGGGTTCCGAAAGTTGGTGTGCACGCCGTTCCCGTCGACGCGGGGCTCGGTGGCGGTGAGGCCGACGAGGTCGGGGCGGAAGTAGTGGATCCCCATGTCCCCGAGCTGGCTCGGCAGCCCCTCGTGTGCGGCGACCCCGCACATGCCGCTGGGATCGGCGAGGTAGCCCTCGGCCAGCGCGACTTCCACGTCTCGGAAGCGCTCGGTGGCTTCCCGCAGCGCGTCGAGCTCGGTGGCGAGGTCGGCGGCGGGATTGGACTGCGCCGTGAGTGTTGCGGGCGCGAACGCGAAGATCAGGAGAATGGCGGCACGGCTGACGATGCGCATCGGTGCTCCCCGGGGCGTGACGCCCCTCGCACGAGTCCCGGGTCCTTCGAGCGCCGGACCCGATCGGCCCGCGCCGGGACCCGAATCCCGCACGACGGACGCGGCGGGGCGTTCAATTCTATCAGTGATTTCACCCCCGACAAGGGGTCCGTACGACGGGCACGTGAGGCCGCTGTCCGGGACCGGGCGAGAGCGTGTTGACGTCCGCCGCGACCGTTAGTTTGCGAACCGCATGAACGAATCGAGGCCCACCGTAGACCCCGCGTCGACCGACGCTCCGCTCGACGTCCTCCGTCGCGTGTTCGGGTACGAGACCTTCCGCCCCGGCCAGCGCCGTGTGATCGAGGCCGTGCTCCGCGGCGACGACTGCATCGCGGTGATGCCGACCGGGGCGGGCAAGTCGCTCACCTTCCAGCTTCCGGCCCGGCTGCTCGACGGCACGGTGGTCGTGCTCTCCCCGCTCATCAGCCTCATGAAGGACCAGGTCGACGCGCTCGGCGAGCTCGGCTTCCGTGCCACGGCGATCAACTCGACCCTGGAGCGGGATGAGCGCCGCCGCCGGCTGGCGAGGCTGGAGGAGGGCGGCTGGGAGCTGGTCTACCTGGCCCCCGAAGCGTTGACGCCCCGGATGCGCCGTCGGCTCTCGGCCGCGCCCCTCTCGCTGCTCGTGGTGGACGAGGCCCACTGCATCTCCCAGTGGGGACACGACTTTCGACCCTCCTACCGCCGACTCCGGGGGCTGAAGGAGGAGCTCGGGGGACTCCCCGTGCTGGCGCTCACGGCGACCGCCACCCGACGCGTGGCCGCCGACATCGTGCGCCAGCTCGGCATGCGCGAGCCCGACGGCTTCAAGGGCTCCTTCTTCCGACCCAACCTGCACCTCTACTGCCGCAAGAAGGGGGAGGCGAACACCCGCCGGGAGATCCTCGCCCTGGTCCGCCGGCACGCGGGGGAGAGCGGGATCGTCTACTGCCTGTCGCGCGATTCCACGGAACGGACGGCGGCCTTCCTGGAGGAGCGGGGCGTGCGGGCCGTTCCCTACCACGCCGGGCTCGACGACGCCACGCGCGGTGAGCACCAGGAGGCCTTCGCCCGCGACGAGGTCGAGGTGGTCGTGGCGACCGTCGCCTTCGGGATGGGAATCGACAAGCCAGACGTCCGGTTCGTGATCCACCGCGACATGCCGCCCGACATCGAGTCCTGGTACCAGGAGCTGGGCCGGGCGGGGCGCGACGGCCTGCCGAGCGAGTGCTTCCTCTTCTATTCGTGGGCGGACGTCAAGATCAGGGACGGTTTCCTCGACGAGGTCTCCGACCGCCGGCTGCGGCGGGCGAAGCGGGACGCGATGCGGAAGCTGTTCCGGCTCGCCGACGGCGACGGCTGCCGCCACCGGGCGCTCCTGGCCCACTTCGACGAGGAGCTCGCCCCCTGCGGCGATTCCTGCGACGTGTGCTCCGGGGTGGCGGCGTCCGAGCTGACCGGCGCGCCCGGGGCTGGCGGGGCTTCGTCGGGCGGACGGAGCCGGATGGACACCGCGTCGTCGGCCGGGTCGTCCGGGCCGGGTCTGAGATCGGGCACGGCCGGCCGGCCGGAGCGCGAGCGCGATCCCTCGAACCCGACCTTCCAGCGTCTGCGGGCGCTGAGGAAGCGGCTGGCGGACCGCCAGGACGTGCCCGCCTACGTCGTGTTCAGCGACCGCACGCTCTGGGACATGATCGACCGTCGACCCACGACCCCGGAGGAGATGCTGGACGTGACCGGGGTGGGGGAGGTGAAGCTCGAGCGCTACGGCGAAGCGTTCCTCGAGGCGCTGGAGACGGAGCCAGGCGGTTGAACGGCGTCCCTCACAGCAGGCGCTCCACCCTACGAAGGAGCGGTTCGTGATGGCCTGACCACGCCTGCCAGGCCGACCGCGCCCAGCGTTCTACCGCCGCGAGGTGCGCCTGCGCGTCCTCGGCGACGTGCACGTCGGCGACCGTGACCTCCCCGAGTACTTCAGGCGGCTCCAGCCACTCGGGATCGAATCCGTCCTCCGCCAGACGCTTCACCAGCCGTCGCGCTTCGATCGGTTGCGAGCCGTGCTCGAAGACCATGCAGAGGCTGGTGAGGTGGAGGTGGAGCGACCGCGTCGCGGCCGGCGATCCATCGCCGGGATGCTGCACCGCGTAGGCGTCCACCGTGAGTTGATGGCGAGACGTGTAGGTGGGATCCTGATACTCCCGCGCCAGCACCTCGCCGTACATCTGCCAGCATCCGGGTGAGGAGAGCATGTAGTCGTGGGTGGGCCCTTCCACCGCGGGGACCTCGGCGCCGCAGCTGAAGCAGTTGGCCGTGGCGGATTCCTCGCGCTCCACGGGATCCGTCGCTCCAGCTCGAGGTTCCCGTCCCCGGCTCACATCCTCCGCTGGTTCCGCCACTCGCCCAGCACGATTCGCTCGTCGCCTCCCGCGGGCAGCACGTCGGAGACGATGACGAGCGCGTCCGGTCCGTCCATGAAGGCGCGGTTGCGGAACGTGCCCCGTCGGCCGCCCGGACCGGGAACGTCTTCCCATTCCATCACGAGCGTGTCGCCCACGAAGCGCGCGGCCGCCTCGACGGTGCCGGGGGGCTGTTGGGGCACGGTCTCGAAGCGCCACACCCGGTAGCGCTCCAGCTCCTGGTCCCAGGTCACCAGCATTCGGAGCTGGCGGTCGATCGCCCGGTGGTGGGTGTCGATGATCCACTCCACGTACCAGCCCTTCACGGCCGGTCGGACTTGGAGAGTTCCGGAGAACGGCCCGACCCCCGCCCACCGCTGTCCGCTGTGGGAGTACAGGCCGAAGAACGGCTCGAGCTCGGCGAGCCGTTCGGACGGCGGCTCGGGCGGATTCTCGGGATCCATCTGGGCGCTGGCGGGTGAGGCCGCCGAGAACGCGAGGAGGCACAGCAGACAGGCGAGCGTGGCGGATCGAAGCATGGTACTCCCGGGCCTGGCGAAGGACGGGGTCGGTGCGTGTCCCGGCGTGCGGCCTGCCCGAGAGCGCCCACCGGCGAGCGATCTCGAAATCTGGGACGGGATCGCCGGTCTGGCGAGTCCAACGCCCGGGACCTCCGCCCCGGTGGACCGGTCGACGGCGCGACCGTCCGCTTTCGACGCGGTTCAGCTGAACGGTTGCGCGGTGTTCAGCTGAACCGCCTACGCACCGCCTCCCCACAGGTCCATCGTGTTCACGTCCTTCCCCTGGAGCTTGAGGTAGTAGAAGAGCTGGCCCTTGTGCTGGCCGAGGTGCCAGATGCACTCCTGCAGGTGCTGGAGCAGTGTCCGCTCCGGGCCGCCCCAGGGCGGGGCGCTCCGTTCGCCGAGCAGTCGCTCGTCGCCGAGCCCCGACAGCATCTCCAAGCACATCGCCCGATCCTCGGCGAGCCGCTCGAGGGCCTCCTCGAGGCTGTCGACGGCCGGGTAGGACTCGGCCGGCGGCAGCATCTCCTCGGCCGGCAGGTTCTCGGGCGGCGTGTCGACCTCCATCTCGTTGCCCCACTCGCCGGTGAGGAAGCCCTTCATCGTGTGGCCGCAGGCCTCGGCGGTGTGCCGCAGGAGCTGGCGGGTGGTCAGCCAGTTCTCCCCCGTGGCGGGCTTCCAGTCGAGGTCGTCGACCCGGCCGAAGAGGCCCTCTGCGGCCCCGTACATCGCCGCGGCGTCCTGCTTCAGGATCTCGGACAGGCTCATGGTGCGTGCTCCCGGTTCGGGCGCCGGCCGGGGGACCGGCGCGTGGACGGTTGGCCGTCTGCCGGGGTGGACCCGGGCGGCGAGCATTCGAACGGCGACCGAAGATAACCCGAAGACGCGGCGCCGGTCAATGGCCTGGTTCGGCGTTTCCGCGGCGCCGCGTCCGGCCTATGATGGGGGCTCGCCCGCTCCCGACGCGACCCACGTCCACGGTGTCCCATGCACGGATTCCGAACCGCCGCCGCTGCCCTCTTCGCGATCCTCGTCGTCACCCCCCTCGCCGCCCAGCAGACGGGCGACCCGTTCCCGGAGCCGATCCCGGCACGGCAGGGAGCGGTCGAGGTGCCGGTCGAGACAGTCGCGTCGTTCCCCGACGTGGGCGGCCAGCCCGCCCGGATGCAGAAGCTGGTGCACGAGCCGGGGACCGACCGGCTTTTCCTGAACGACCAGCGCGGCCCGATCTACGTGGTCGGCGCGGACGGCGCCGTGTCCGAGTACCTGGACGTCGACGCCGAGGCGTGGGGCGTCGAGGTCGAGTCCTCGGGCCGCGAGCAGGGCGTGCAGAGCTTCGCGTTCCACCCGCAGTTCGGCGAGGAGGGCGCGCCCGGCTACGGGAAGCTCTACGTCTGGACCGACACCGAGGACACCGACCGGGAGCCGGACTTCCGGCCCGGCGACGGCAACGACTCCCACGACACGGTCCTGCTCGAGTTCACGGCCGAGGACCCGACCGCCGACCGCTACGACGGCGGCGCCCCGCGGGAGTTGGCCCGCTTCGAGCAGCCCTTCGGCAACCACAACGGCGGCGACGTCGCCTTCGACCCCACCGCTTCGCCCGACGACCCCGACTTCGGGCTGCTCTACGTGGGCGTCGCCGACGGGGGCGCCGGGGGCGACCCCTACGACCTGTCTCAGGACCTCGGCTCCGGGTTCGGCAAGATCTTCCGGATCGATCCGCTGGGCTCGGACGGCCGGACGGGCGAGTACGGGATTCCCTCCGACAACCCGTACGCCGGCGACGGCGACGACGGGACGCTGGGCGAGATCTTCGCGCGCGGCCTCCGCAACCCGCAGCACCTGGCCTGGGACCCGGCCACCGGCCGCATGTACGTGGCCGACATCGGCCAGAACACGGTGGAGGAGGTGAGCCCGGTCACGGCCGGGGCCGACCTCGGCTGGAACGATTGGGAGGGGAGCTTCCGGTTCCTCGGCCGCCAGGGGGTGAGCCTCGAGGATCCTCGGGGCGACGCCGACGTCACCTACCCGGTCGCCGAGTACGACCACGAGGACCCGCTGCTCACCGGCCGGGCCGCGGTCACCGGGCTCGTGGTCCACCGCCACGGGGCGGCCGGACCGCTGGCCGATCGCCTCGTCTTCGGGGACCTGCCGAGCGGCGAGATCTTCCACGTGAGCGCCGACGATCCGCCCGACGGCGGCCAGGAGGCGGTCCGCCGCGTGCTGCTCCGGGAGGGGGAAGGGTCGGCGACCACCCTGCTCGAGCTCGTCCGCGCTGCGAACCGCCGACAGGATCGGTCGGCCTCCGGCCGGGTGGATCTGCGCATGGCCGCCGGCCCGGACGGCAGGATCTTCCTCCTGAACAAGCACGACGGAATCCTGCGCGCGATCGTGCCGGACGGCGGCTGAATCGGCGCTCCGCTCGCCGCCACTCCCCTTGCGGTCGCCCCCCGCATGCGAACTCGACCGGGGCCGGAACGGTATCACTGGAACAGCTCGACCTGCCACAGCGCATCGAACGCGGAGGACGTAGCCATGCACACCACGCAGCGCACGCTCACAGCGAGTCTGGCCCTGCTGGCGACGGCCGCCCTGCTCGCGAAGCCGGCCTCGGCCCAGGAGGGCGGGGAGGAGCCCGGCGAGGACGACCGCGCCGAGAAGATGGAGCGGCACGGACACGCGGGGGCCGCCATGCAGGGGATGCACCGCATGCGGGGCGGCCACGGCGCCATGCTGGCGCACCTGCCCGTCGCGATCCTTCACCAGCAGGAGATGCTGGAGCTCTCCGACCAGCAGGTGTCCCGCCTCGAGGCGCTCCGCGACTCGGTCCGCGCGATCCGCGACCGGGGACGCACCGCCATGCGGGAAGCGCACGACGGTGGCGAGGGGGCGCTCGGCGAGGGCGGCATCGACGTGGAGGCGTACCGGCAGTCCCTCCGCTCGGCCGCCGACCGGATGGTGGAGCACAGGGTCGCCGTGGCCTCCGCCGCTCGCGACGCGCTCCAGGTCCTGGACGAGGACCAGCGCGAGAAGTTCCTCTACGGCGTCCACCTCATGCATCGCATGCGTGCCCATCACGGTCGCGACCACGACGACAGGGGGCATCGGGGCGATCGGGAGCGCCGGAAGGAGCGGGACGAGGGCGGGACCTGAAACTCCGCGCGACGCCACCGCGTAAGGGGTCCCGAGTCACGGCCGGCGGGCCAGGCGCCCCCGGCGACGCCCGAAACCTGAATCGAAGCGACGGAGGGGCCCCGATGACGAAGAAGCTGACGACGACGATGGTGGCGTGCCTGCTGGTGCTGGTCTCGGCCGGCGCCGCCCACGCCCAGGCCGAGGCCGACGCGGCCGGCGAGGCGAGCTGGATCCACGTCCGCGTGGACGAGGCGGACGGCGCGCAGGTGAGCCTCAACCTCCCGATGTCGCTGGTCGACGTGGCGCTCGACGCCGCGGGCGAGAAGGGGATCGACGAGAGCGACCTCCGCTTCGACGACGGCGACATCACGCTGGAGGAGCTGCGCAGCATGTGGCGCGAGCTCCGCGACGCCGGTGACGCCGAGTTCGTGGACGTGCGGGACGACGGGGAGCACGTCCGCATCTACCGCCGCGGCGACCGGGTCTTCGTGAACGTCGACGAGGACGGCACCGAGAAGGTCCGCGTCGAGATGCCGGCGGCCATCGTCGACGCGCTGCTCGGCACCGAGGGCGACCGCCTCGACGTCGAGGCCGCGGCCCGCGAGCTCGCCCGCGTCGGCGACCGGGAGATGGTGCGGATCAACGACGAGGGCACGACCGTCCGCATCTGGGTCGACGACTCGAACACGGGCGAGTAGGGAGCCCCCGATGATGAGCAAGCTCTTCGGGGCGGCCGCCCTGTCGGCCGTGCTGGTCGGCGGGGTCGTCGTCCACTCCGGTGTCATGCTGGTGGACGTGCAGGAGGCGGACGGACCGCGCCTGGTGATCCCGGTCCCGCTCGCGGCCGCTCAGGCGGGGCTTCTGTTCGCCCCGCACGAGGCCCGCCGCATCCCGGCGCCCGACGTGGCCGACTACCTCCCCCACGCCGACCGGGCGGTCGAAGCGCTGCGTGAGGCGTCGGACGGGCTGCTGCTAGAGGTCACCGACCGGGGGGAGCACGTGACGATCGTGAAGGAGGGGGACCTCCTCCGCGTCCGCGTGGTCGAGCGGGGTGACGCCACGGCGGAGGTGACCGTTCCCCTGCGCTCGATCGAGGCGGCCGTACGCGCCTACGACGTGGAGCGCGGCACCTTCCGGACCTCGAAGCTCGTGCAGGCGCTCGGCGCGGCGCCGCACGGGGAGATCGTGCACGTCGTCGACGGCGGGGACAGGGTCCGGATCAGCCGCCTGTTCTGAGACGCCGGGCGCGGTCCGGGGCGAGCAGTCCCGGACCGCGATGGGCCCGCGTCAGTCCCCGGGTCCCTGCCCCTGCCAGTACATCGTGCCCAGCTCCCGCTCGCGCGGATAGACCTCGTCCAGCGTGTCCGCGTCGTACAGCCGGCCGTTCTTCATCACGTGGCTGAGGCTGTTCGTGTGGCGGAGGTCCTCCAGCGGGTTCTCGTCCAGGATCAGCAGGTCGGCGAGCTTGCCCTCCTCGAGGCTGCCGATCTCCTCCTCCAGGCCGATCGCTTCGGCGCCGTGCATGGTGGCCACCCGAAGCGCCGTGTGGTTGGAGAGCCCGCCCGAGGCGACCGCCCACAGCTCCCAGTGGTAGCCGAGGCCCTCGAGCTGACCGTGGCTGCCGATCCCCGCCTTGCCGCCCGCCTCGACCATCTCGGCCAGCTCGCGGGCGTGGTCCTGGAAGACGTGCTCCTCCTCCATGAACCAGCCGGCGCCCCGGCGCCGCGTGTTGGCGTCGAGCTGCTGGTGCGGGGTGAAGCGCTGGAGCTTCTCCGAGTCGTGCGGGTTGTGCCGGCTGTAGAAGTAGTTCTCGGCCCAGGGCCCCCCGTAGGCGACCAGCAGGGTCGGCGTGTAGTAGGTCTGCGTGAACGCCATCAGCCGGTCGACGTCCTCGTACAGGGGATAGATCGGAAAGCTGTGCTCGTGGCCGGGATAACCGTCGACGATCTGCGTGAGGTCGAGCTTCATGTCGAGCGCGCCCTCGGTGGTCGGCATCAGCTCCTGCTCGTGCGCCGCCATCAGCACCCACTGGCGCTGCTCGCGGTTGCCGGCCAGGTACTGCTTGATGGTCTTCGTGTCGAAGTACTCCGAGTACTTCCGGACCACGTCCCGCGCCTCGTCCAGGCTCTGGACGTTCGTGGAGGAGAAGACCCCCGGCCCGGTCGAGTAGATCCGCGGTCCGAGCATCCGGCCGGCCTCCACCCGGTCGGCGTAGGTGAGCACGTCGGTGGTCGACGTCTGCGGGTCCCGCGTGGTCGTGACGCCGTAGGCGAGGTTGGCCAGGTAGTTCGCCACCTGGGTGCGGTGGATGCCCCAGGCCGGCCAGGGGTGGCCGTGCGTGTCGACGAAGCCGGGGACGATGGTCCTGCCGCTCACGTCGCGGGTCTCGGCGCCCTCGGGCACCTCGACCTCGCCGCTCGGGCCGACGGCCGCGATCCGGTCGTCGCGCACGACCACGGTGCCGTCCTCGATCACCTCTTCGCCGTCCATGGTGACGACCCGCGCGCCGGTGAGCGCGATCACGCCCTCAGGGACGTCGCGGGCGACCTCGACGGTGATGTCCCGGCTGAAGGGCTCGTAGCCCTCCTCCTCTTCCTCCACGTCGTCGTCCGCGGCGTCGGCCGTGTCGGCGGCGGCCACCTCGGTGGTGTCCCCGGCGGCCTCCTCCTGCTCCTCCACCCGCTCGAGGCTGTCGCGGACGGCTTTCGCGCGCGGGAGGTCGAAGACGAAGTGGTGTGATCCGAGCGACCAGTGGACGTCCTCGCCGGAGGCGGCCCATCGAGGGAACTCGCCGCCCACCTCGGTGAGGCGGACGACCGGCACGGGCGCGCTCTCGGGGTTTCGGACCGAGACGGTGGGCGTCTCGCCGCCCACGTAGGGGACGACGACGCTGTAGAGCTGCCAGCCGACCTCGGCCACCGCGCGGCCGCCCTCCGGCGCGATCCGGATCTGGTCGGCCTCGACGGGTTCGTCGGAGAGCGGCGCCTGGTAGCCGGTGACCTTCAGGTGCTCCTTCTCGTCGGTGCCGTCGTAGCGCATCGAGACCAGCACGCCGTCGTCGTTCGTCAGGTAGATCCGGTCGGGCTGGTCGGTCCGGAAGTGGGGGTGCTGTCGGCCCTCGGTGGGGGCGATCGTCGTCGCGGCGTTGCCGGTGGAGGCGTCGCCCCGTTCGGAGGGCGGGTCGGCCGGGAGCCAGACGATGTCGTCGGCGGCGTTGGGGGCGAAGGGGCCGGACGACTCGCGGTAGGCGCGGGCCGGCCCGCGGAGGGCCACGATGCGCTCGCCGTCGGGGCTCCAGGCCGGCTGCTGCCAGACGGACGGCTCGCTCGAGAGGCGGACCGGCTCGCCGCTCCCGTCCGCGCGCGTCCTGTAGACGTGCCCGCCCTCGGTCTCCGTGGTCGACCAGGTGGCGTAGGCGATCCACCGGCCGTCGGGGCTCCAGGTGGGCTGCGCCTCGGTCACGTCCTCGGCGCCGGTGAGGGGGGTGGGCTCGCCGTCCGGCCACTCCATCACGTAGAGCCGGTCGAGCACGGTGAGGGCGAGCCGGGTGCCGTCCGGCGAGGGCACCGCGTCGCGCACCTGGCGGGCCTCGAAGGTCCCGGTGTCGGGCACGTCGTAGGCGAAGTCGAACTCGGGCCCGATGCCGAGGTCCACCTCGGCTTCGAACGGGATCTCGGTCGGCCCGGCGGTCGCCGTGTCCCCGGGCGCGGCGTCGATCGGCACCCGCCAGAGCTTGCCGTCCCAGGTGGCGATCAGGGCCTCGGAGTCCGGGGTGAAGCTCATCCCCGGGTAAACGTCCATCGAGGCCACCGACTCCTGGTCGTCGTGCTGGACGGGGTAGGCGAGCCAGCGCTCGTCGCCCGTCTCGAGGTCGCGGATCCGCAGGCCCGTGTGCGCGTCGTGGCGCGTGCCGTAGACCAGCCACTGGCCGTCGGGGCTGATCGTCGGCCGGAACGCCGATCCGTAGCGGGAGGTGCGGGTGTAGCGCTCGCCGGTCTCGCGGTCGTAGACCTGGAGCTGGTACTGCGGCAGGTCGGCGTTGTATTCCCAGAGCCCCTGCCGGGCGGCGTACCAGATCCGACGCCCGTCGGGCTCGAAGGCGGCCCCGCTCATGCGGAGCTGCTCTGGCTCGCCGACCAGCGGCACCCCCGAGCCGCCCTCGACGTGGTAGAGCTTCAGCTTCGGCGGCGGCCCGAAGCCCTGCGCCTCCGACACCACCACGTAGTCGCCGTCCGGCGTCCACTCGGGCGAGTGCATCTGCTTCTTCTTGCCCTTCGACACCTGGGTGGTGTCGGTGCCGTCGCGGGAGACGATCCAGACGTTCTCGCCGCCCGACCGGTCCGAGACGAAGGCGATCCGCTGGCCGTCGGGGGAGAACCGGGGATGCGTGTCGTATCCCATTCCCTCGGTGAGCCGCCGGGCCTCGCCGCCCTCGATCGGCATCAGGTACAGGTCGCCCATCAGGTCGAAGACGATCGTCTCGCCGTCGGGGGAGACGTCCACGCTGATCCAGGAGCCCTCGGTGGCCGTGAACTGGAGCCGGCGCACCGGGTCGAGCGGGAGTCCGTCGCCGTTCTCGTCCTCGGCCTTCTCGACCGTGTCCTCGGCCGGGGGATCCTGAGCGGCGGCGTCGGTCGGGGCGTAGGGCAGGAGGAGGAAGGCGGCGGCGAGGCAGACGGTCGCTCGGAGGTTGCGCATCACGTCGGCTCCTGGTCGGTCGGGGAGGTGCTTCGCGCGGCAGGGTGCAAGGGAAGGGGGGCGGCCGCCCGCGGGCAAGTGAGTGCCGCCGACGCCTGCCGCGGGGGTTTGCACGCACGAGTTCCGATCTCGAACCTTTCGGTACGAACGTTCGCAGACGATGCGTACTCCCGACCACGACCGCCATGAGCCGTCTCCTGCTCGCCGTCCTCCTGTCGCTCGCACCCCCCCAGAGCCTCGCCGGTGCGCCCGGGGTCGGCCCGGATGCCGGAGCCGCGAGTCCGGCGTCTGTCGGGGAGGCTACCGTGGCCGTGCGAGACACGGCTCGGATCCGGGTCATGGTGCTGGGCGTGTGGCACTTCGCCGGTGGGACGAACGTCATCGAGGCCAAGCCCGCCCGCATCATGGAGCCGCGCCGCCAGCGTGAGCTCGGCAGGGTGCTGGACGCCCTGGCCGAGTTCCGGCCCACGAAGGTCGCCGTGGAGGAAGTGGTGGAGGAGCCCGGGGCTTCGGAGCTGGACAGCCTGTACCGCGCCTACAGGGCGGGCGAACGGGAGGTGGCGGCCAGGGAGGACGAGCAGATCGGATTCCGGATTGCCGAGCGGATGGGCCTCGAGCGCGTCCACGGCATCGACCACAAGATTCCCTGGCCGCACGACACCCTGGTGGTCTACGCCCGGGCCCGCGATCCCTCCTACCTCGACTACATGGAGAGGCATCGCGAGCAGTTCCTGGCGACGATGGACAGCCTGCGGGAGCACGCGACGGTCGGCGGCATCCTGCGCTGGTTCAACGCGCCGGAGACGGTGGGCGAACTCCTCGCCCCCTACATGCGGATGGCCGAGGTGGGCGTGGAGGACGGCTGGGTCGGGGTGAAGCCGGTCGCCAACTACTACCGGAGGAACCTGCGGATCTTCGCCAACCTCACCCGGATCGTCGATCCGGGCGATCGGGTCCTGGTCGTCTACGGGGCGGGCCACCAGCCCTTCCTGGAGGAATTCGTCGAGGGGCACGCGCAGATGGAGCTGGTCAGCCCGCTGCCGTACCTGGACGAAGTCCCGGCGTCGGCCGCTTCCACGACTGGCACGGAAGACCAGCCGGAATCGCCCGTGCGAGACACGACGGCCGACCGGCCCGCACCGCGGGAGGGGCCGAAGGAGATCGTCCTGCTCGGGACGAGCCACTTCGCCGGCAGCGCACTGGACGAGCACAGTTCGGAGGTCGGCGACGTCCTCTCGGACGAACGACAGCTCGAACTGGACCGGATCGCGGCGCGGGTGGCCGAATTCGGACCCGATCGTGTCTTCCTCGAGTGCGACAAGGCGAGCCAGTCCACCTTCGACTCGCTGTACGCGGCGTACGTCGCCGGCGATCACGACCCCACCGTGGAGGGCGTCCGCAACGAGCGTCAGCAGCTCGGCTTTCGGATGGCGAACCGGGCCGGCGTCGGCGGTGTCACCTGTGCGGACGCGTTCGGCGTGTGGCTCGGAGCGCAGGCGCGACGGGTCGCCCGCGAGCACAGTCCCGCGTGGCTGGACAGCCTCGAGAGCTACCCGCGCCCGTCGGACGCCGAATACCTGGCCGATCACTCCCTCGGGGAGTACCTGCGCTGGATGAACACCGACAGCCTCCTGTACGGCAACTACCAGGTGTACAACCGGTACTTCGTGCGCATGGGGAGCTTCGAGGGTACGGAGCGAAAGCTGTCGTGGGAGGGCGACCTCGGAGGCGCCGAATTCGTGTTCGCGGGCGATCTGTCCGGTTTCCCCGTGGGGCGGGCGACCCGGATCCTGGAATCGATCGAGGGTCGGGTCGTGGAGGACGTCTCCGCGGAAACGTCCTACCTGGTGCGGGGTGGCGGCGTCTCCGATGCCACGCTGCAGCGGGCTCGGGAGCACGGGGTCGAAGTGCTCACCGTGGATCAGCTGCAGCGACTCGTCGCGGAACGCGCGGCGATGTACGTCGGCTTCCCGGACCACTACATCGGTGCGGACCTGGTCGCCGAGTGGCAGAAGCGCAACCTGAGGATCTACGCGAACCTGCTCCGCGCGATGGACCGCGAGGGCGAGCGGGCGGTCGTGCTGATGGGGCAGGCGCACGTGTGGCCGCTCCGCGAGCTGTTTCGGGCGAACCCACGCTTCGAGGTCGTCCCGGTGCGCGACGTCTTGTAGGCGCTACACGGGTGGAACGGGGCGGACCTACTCCTCCTCCGACGCGTCCTCGGCGCCGGTGATCGTGAGGAGCAGCGCCGTGTCCTCGAGCGCCCGGATGTCCTGCGCGTTGCCGGGACCGAAGAAGAGGAATTCGCCCTCGGCCAGCTCGAACTCCTCTCCGCCGACCCGATAGTGGAGGCGGCCCTCCAGCACCTGGAGGGTCATGGGGGAGACGGCGTGGTGGGTGGAGACCTCGGCGCCCTCGGCCAGCACCGTCATCGTCAGCCGGAGCGCGCCCTCTTTGACGAGGGTACGGCCCAGACGCCCGTTCTCCAGGTATTTCTCTTCGGCACGCAGCTCGGCGACCTGCTCGGCGAGGTGGAAGGTCAGGTGCGCACCGGTCAGGGCTCGGGACAGGGAAGACACGGCGACCTCCTCTCGGGCGGACGTTCGCGACGCGCTGACTCGAGGATAGCGCGCCGCCACTGCAGAGGCCAAGGCGGCCGCCGCGCCGGGAGAGCGCGACGACCGTCGGCGAACGGCGACCGCTGCCGGTGTGTGGGCCCTACATCATTCCGCCCATGCCGCCCATCCCGCCGGGCATACCGCCGCCACCGGGCATACCGCCGCCGGGCATCCCTCCGCCCGCTCCGGGCGCGCCGCCGGGACCGCCGGGTGCGCCGCCCTCGTCCTCCTCCTCGGGGATCTCGACCACCAGCGCCTCGGTGGTGAGCATCAGGCCCGAGATCGAGGCGGCGTTCTGCAGGGCGGTGCGCACGACCCGCGTGGGATCCATGATCCCGGCGTCGACCAGGTCGCGGTACTCGCCCATCCGGGCGTCGTATCCCCAGCGGGGATCGCCCTTCTCCCGGATCTTCTCGGCCACCACGGCGGGGGAGCCGTGACCGGAGTTCTCGACGATCTGGCGGAGCGGCGTCTCCAGCGCCTTCCGCACGATGTTCGCGCCGATCGCCTCGTCCTCGTCCGCGAGCTCGAGGTCGTCGAGGACGTCGACGGCGAGAAGGAGCGGCACACCGCCGCCGGTGACCACGCCCTCGGCGACGGCCGCG
>CAZEUW010000027.1:0-16874 GCA_964515425.1 uncultured Gemmatimonadota bacterium
GTGGATCGCACCGGGGCGGCAGGGCGGCGCCGGCGGCGGAGGGGTACGGCTCGGTCTCCTGCGAATCGAGGACGGGAGGCTGGACCTCGGCCTCCTGTACCCGGGCTCCGTCACGACGCGCGTGGCCCACGGCGTCGAGCTGGAGCTGCACGACCTCGCGTTCGGGACGCTGGAAGGGGCGTCGGCCGGTCGCCCACCGCTCGCCGCGCTCGGCCGGCTCCGGATCGACCGCTACCGGGGCGCGTCCCCCGACGGGCGGCGGACGCTCGAGCTGGAGGGCCTCAGCGTCGACCGCGACGCCGGACGGGCCGAGATCGGACGGGCGCACCTGCGGACGGTGACGCGCGAGGTCGCGAGCCGACCGGAGTCCGAGGGCGGCCCGGTGGCGCTGGACGACACGACCGCCGTCCGCGCCGGTCCGATCGTGCTGGAGGGGCTCCGGGCGGACGGGTCGGCGCCCGGGGCTCCGGCCACCGCGCGCTCCCTGCTCGTCGACAGCCTCCGGGTCGAGGCCGTCGAGGGGATCACCGGGAATCCCCGTCCGGGGCCGCCCCGACCCTCGGTCACTCCCGTCCAGCGGCTCCGCTCGCTGGGACTCCGCCTGCGGGTCGACTCCGCGACGGTCCGGAACGGCTCGGTCGTGTACCGTGAGCGGCGCGCTGGGTCGGCGCGGTACGGGGAGATCCGGTTCGAGGCGCTGGAGGGGACGGTGCGGCCCCTCCCCCTCGGCGAGGCACCGACCGCGGACGGAGACACGGTCACCGCGACGGCGCGGGCCCGCGTGAACGGACGGGGGCCGGCGTGGCTCTCGCTCCGCTTCCCGCCCGACGCGGAGGGACTCACCTTCGCCGCGGACGCCGGCGTCGCCGACCTGGAGGTCGCCACCCTGAACTCCATCCTGCTGCCCATCGAAGGGGTGGAGGTCCGAGGAGGGCGGCTCGACAGCCTCACCTTTAGCGTCCGCGTCGACCGGGGGCGCGCCCGGGGGCGGGCCGTCCCCTACTACCGAGGGCTGTCGCTGTCGATCGAGGACCCGTCCACGGGGAAGGAGGGCGTGGTGGAGTGGGCGAAGGGCCTGCTCGTCGACCTCAGGCTCAACGAGGACAACCTCCCCTCCGAGGGGGAGGGGTTCCGATCCGCCACGATCGACCTGCGGGCGGAGCCCGGCACCACGCTGTGGGAGTTCCTCTGGGACTGCGTCTCCCGGGGGCTGAAGAGCGTCACCGGCGCCTGACGCCGCGACTCGGGCACCCAGGAACTCCCCGAACGGCCGCAGGACGTCGATGTGGTCCGAGACGATCTTCAGGATCGCGACCATCGGGACGGCCAGCAGCGCGCCCGGGATGCCCCACAGGATCGGGGTGGGCATGCCCAGCAGCCACATCGCCACGCCGACGGCACAGGCCAGGCCGGTGTTGATGGCGGCCATCGTGAACAGATACCGCGAGATCTCGCTCTCGACGCGCCGGGCGATGGTCACGGCGTTCCGGCGGTGCCGGAACCTCGGGAGCACGCGCGCCAGCTTCCGCAGGAAGAGGTCCCCGGAGGCCAGCAGGAAGAAGAGGAGGAAGAGCATGATCGTTCCGCCCGCGACGGCCGCGCGGGCGTCGGCCGTGAGCGACTCGCTCATCGTCGGCTCGCGGACCGTGACCTCCGCGTCCTCGGAGTCGCTCCCCCCGCCGGCAAGCTCCTCCGCCTGCTCGGCGGCCTGCTCGACGTTCTCCATCGATTCCTTCAGGCGCCTCGGACGGTACTCGGCCTGCTGGAGCGTCCGGGGCGCCCGCTCGAGCCGTTCCAGGGCCGGACCCGCCACTCGACAGGCGCCCAGGCCGCTGGCCGCCACGAGCGTCAGCAGCACCAGCGCGGAGGCTCCCGGAATCGGCACGCCGAGTCTGGCGGCCGCCCGCACGACCGGCGCGAGCAGGAAGTTGAGCACCATCGCGAGCACGATCGGGACGAGGAGCGCGCGCGCCTGCTTGGCGAGGGTCAGCAGGGCGACGGCGGCCAGCACTCCCACCCCGATGGCCACGAACCCGAGGGGGCCGCGCCACCGCTCGGATCGGGGGGACGGGACTCGTCGGTGTCGGCCATTGGTGAGGAAGACGACGAGCAGGAAGCGCGCCGGACCCGGGAGCGGCGAGCGGGGGCGTCCCGGCACGGCCGGCCACGCCCCCGCTCCCACTCCTGTCGAACTGCCGCTGGCGAACCGCCTACCGCAGCCGCACCGCGTAGCCGGCGGAGATCTGGATGTTCCGGTTCTTCGCCTCGAGCTGGTCGGAGCCCGGCGAGTCGTTGATGTTGGAGAGGCCGAGATCGTAGCGGCCGTCGAAGGTCAGCACGCCGGGGCCGGCCGCCACGTCGAGCCCGCCGCCGAAGAGCAGGCTGAAGTCCGTGCTCTTCGTCTCGAAGCCGATCTCCTCGAACTCGGTCGCGTCGCAGTCGACGTCGATCGTGGCCGTGCCGTCGGAGCCGACCAGCGAGCAGCTCGCCTCGAAGGCGACCTGCGGGCCGGCATAGGCCCGCGGGCGGACCGCGGAGCCCGGCGCGGCGTTGACGGTCAGCAGGAGCGGCACCTCGACGTAGTCGAGCTCGATGGCCAGCTCCACGCCGCCCTCCTCCTCGCTGGCGCCCTTCTGCGAGTAGGCGACGCCGGTCTGGATGCCGAAGAGGCCGTTCGGGGCGAAGTCGTGACGGAGCACGGCGCCGACCCGGAGGCCGGTCTCGCTGTCGAGCTCCGTCTCGCCGTCCTCGACGGAGATGTCCGAGATGTTGAGGCCGCCCTCGACGCCCAGGTACCAGTCCTGCGCGGCGAGCGGTCCGGCGACCACGGCCGCCAGGGCCACGGCCACGGTTCCCACGATGAATCGATGCATCGCGATCTCCTCCCCCGACGAGGGGAATCAACGGGTGGAACGGCAGCCGGCGCGGGCCGGCGAAAGCGCGGGCTGCGTACTGCAAATAAGATACCCGAGCTGGACTGCCATAAGGGCACCGCTGGGCGATCGGGCTCGCGATCCGATCGCGTGCCCCTCACCTTGTCCCCTCACGACACGTCCGACGCGACCGAGGCGAGGGTGACCCCCGACGAAGACCGAGCACTGAAGGCGCCCTGGGGCTCGCACGCCCTGGGAGGCGAGCACACGCTGACGACGGAGATCGGCCCGCTGCGGCTGCGGATCCGGCGTCGGGACGACGAGGTCTGGGTGGCGCACGAGCCCGGCCGGGAGGCCGGAGCCCGGCTCGAGGACGCCGACGTGCGCGACGACGGCTGGCTCCGGTGGCCGATGCGGGAGCCGCCCGAGCGCGTCCACCTGACGCCCGTCCTCCCGCCGCGGACCGTGGTGGCGGAGCCGGAGGTCGCCTTCCGGCTGCTGCCGGACGCCCGGGCACGCGTCTTCGTGCGGGTGCCGCTCTGGGTCCGGATCACCGCGGGCGGCGCCGACGGCCCGGTCCTCACCGAGGTGCCCACGGTCGTCCTCTCGGACACCTGGTGGGGCGACCTCGCCGAGGGAGAGCTCTGCTACTGGCTGGGCACCACCGCCCGCCGCAGCGTCCCGGCGGAGGTCTTCGCCCCGCACCTGGCCGTCTGTCCCCTCCAGCTCGTCAACCGCTCCCGCGACGACCTGCCGGTCGAGCGGTTCGCCCTGCGGGTGGAGCTCCTGAGCGTCTTCGCCGAGGACGGCCGGTTCTGGTCGGACGAGACGCTGGTCCGGTACCGGGGCGTCGACGAGGAGAGCCGGGTCCAGGTCTCGGGACGGCGACCCGACGAAGCGCCCGAGGCCGTGCGGGTCGCGGAGGCACGCGAGGCGCCGCCGGCGAGCGGCTTTCGCGGCAGGAGCGTGGCGCGCCTGAAGTCGCTCCCCGGGCTGGCGGGCCTGTGAGCGGACCGGCCTCGCTCGGGCTGCTGCAGGCGGCCGACACGGCCGCGGCCGCCGACACCGCCGCCAGCGGTCTCGGGGAGCTGGTGGGCTCCGGCGGCGTCGCCCCGCTGCTGCGGGTGGCCCTCATCCTCGTCGTGGGCTTCCCCCTCCTGCTCGCGCTCTCGCGCTGGCTCCACCGCTGGCTGGCCGAAGCCGGCTCCCAGCAGCGCGCCATGGTGGCGGGCAAGCTGGTCTTCTACGCGGGCAGCGCCGTGCTGGTCGTGTGGGTGCTCGACGAGCTGGGGTTCGGAATCGCTCCGCTGCTGGGCGCCGCCGGCGTCCTCGGCATCGCGCTGGGCTTCGCGTCGCAGACCAGCGTCTCGAACATCATCAGCGGCTTCTTCCTGATGGCGGAGCAGCCCTTCATCGTGGGCGACATCATCCAGGTCGGCACCACCATCGGGATCGTGCAGTCGATCGACATGCTGTCGGTGAAGCTCCGCACCTTCGACAACAAGTTCGTCCGCATTCCGAACGAGTCCATCATCAAGACCGAGGTCGTCAACGTCACCCGCTACCCGATTCGCCGGCTGGACATGGCGGTGGGGGTCGCCTACAAGGAGGACGTCGCGCAGGTGCGGCGCGTCCTGCTCGAGGTGGCGCGGGCCAACCCGCTGGCGCTCATGGAGCCCGAGCCGATGGTGCTCTTCGACGGCTACGGGGAGTCGTCGCTGAACTTCTCCTTCCGGGTCTGGGCCGCACGCGAGAACTGGCTCGACCTGAAGAACTCGCTGCACGAGGAGGTGAAGGACGCCTTCGACGAGGAGGGCATCGAGATCCCCTTCCCGCACCGGACCCTCTACACGGGGGCGGTGACCGAGCCCTTCCCGGTGCGGATCGAGCGGGACGAGGAGCGTCACCCGCAGTAGTCCGCGAGCGACGTCTCGAAGGCAGCAGTGATCGAGCCCGACTCGGACGTGGTGGAGTTCGCGATCCGGCGCGTGGCCTCGGCCATCCGATCCGGCTGCATGAGCTCGGTGGCGTGCAGCTGCATGGCCCCGGTCAGGTAGAACGCGTCGTCCTGCTGCGCGCGGTAGCGGCGCACGAGCTGCTCGCGCGTCGCGTGCCCGAGCTCGTAGAGCTTGGCCCAGCTCGCGTAGTCCGCCGTCCCCTCCTCGAGCTCCATGACCGCCTCGGCTTCGCGGCAGCTTCCGGGCGTGCCGTCGTGGCGCGCGACCCGGACGTCCTCGAGCATCCGGTGCCGCGCGGCGCGCCGCGCGAGGAAGGCCTCGCCGGCTTCGCAGGCCGCGGCGACGTCACCGTCCAGCAGCGACTCGACGGTCGCGACGAGCCGCTCCCGCTCCTCCGCGAACGCGGCCGCCGCGTCGTCGGTCGCGCCGTAGCAGGCCGCCAACCCCTCCCGATCGGGCTGCCGGTCCCACGCCGGCCAGTCGGTGGCGGCGCCCGACCAGTGGGGCGACTGGACCTGGACGTGGAAGCCCTCGTGCAGCGCCACCTGCACCTTGACGAGCGTCGGCAGCTCCATCGGGAAGTCTTCGAAGGTGACGGGCATGATCGTGGCGCGATCCACCCCGGCCTCCTCCAGCCAGGACCGCACCGATTCGGGCTGTCGGCCGGCGGCCGTGAATCGCTCGCGCGCCGCGGCGTCGCCCTCGGCGGGCAGGTGGTAACCGTAGAGCGGGGTGGCGAGCGTCGGAGGATCGGGCAGCGCGGCGAAGGCGACGGCCTGCCCGCCCCTCCAGACGCCCAGGCAGGCGCGGCCCGCCTCAGAAGCGCCGGCGTGCAGAACGTAGGCGGCGTCCCCGAGGTCGTAGCCCTCCCACGCCCGGAGCTCCGTCTCCGTGGCGCGGGTCAGCAGGTCGACGAACTCCGCCGCCGGCTCGGCCGACCACCGGGGCTCGCACGCGGCGGACGGCGTCGGAGGAGCGGGCTCCCCACAGGCCGTGAAGGCCAGCACGGCGAGGACGGGGGCGAAGAGGCCGAGCCGGGATCGCGCGAACACGTGAGGGCCCATCATCGTCTCCAGGGTCTCTCAGCCCTAGGGGAACAGCCGCTCCCCGGTCTCGGCCACCTCGACGGTGATCGCCGCGGTGGGACAGTTGCGCGCCGCCCGGACGACCTTCGCCTCCGGGTCGCCGTCCGCGTCGACCACCACCGACTGGCGGTTCTCGTCGTGCTCGAAGGTGTGGGGGGCCGTCGCCAGGCACATGGCGTTGCCCACGCAGCGGTCGTGGTCGACCCGGATGCGTAGTCGTCGGCTCATCGGAGGGTGCCTCCGTTCCACGAAACCGGCAGGGACTCCAGCGAGCGGAACTGGATGCTCGGCCGGTACTCGAGCGCGTCGGCCTCCAGCTCGAAGCGGTCGAAGCGCTCGGCCAGCGCGCGGAAGACCTCCTGGCCCTCCATGCGGGCCAGCGCCACGCCCAGGCAGTAGTGGATGCCGGAGCCGAAGGAGACGTGGGGGTTGGGCTGCCGGCCGATGTCGAAGCGGTCGGGGTCCTCGAACTTCGACGGGTCGCGGTTGGCCGCGGCGATGAACCAGCGGATGCGATCCCCCTGCCGGATCGTCTTCCCGCCCAGCTCGACGTCCTCGGACGCGACGCGCTGGGTCGACTTCACGGGCGGGTCGTAGCGAAGGCACTCCTCGGTGGCGAGGCGGGCCATGCCCTCGGGGTCGGCGCGGAGCCGCTCCCACTGGTCCGGGTGGCGGATGAAGGCCACCAGGCCGTTGCAGATCAGGTTCATCGTCGTCTCGTGGCCCGCGAAGAGCAGCAGCCCCGTGTTCACGAGCACCTGGTAGCGGTCGAAGACGCCCTCGCGCTCGCCCCCCGCCAGCATCGAGATCAGGTCGTCGCCCGGCTCCTCGATCCGCTCCTCGACCAGCGGCTCGGCGTACTCGACGATGCCCCGCATCCCCTCGACGAGCTTCCGCAGGCGGTAGGGCTCGCCCCGGTTCATGTAGAGGATGGCGTCGGCGAGCTCCCGCAGCCGGTCCCGGTCCTCGTAGGGCACGTCCATCATGCGGGCGATCACCCGCACCGGCAGCGCGGCCGCCAGGTCGGAGAGCACGTCCATCCGCCCGCGCGGCTGGAGCTCGTCCAGCAGCTCGTGCACCGCCCCGCGCACGAAGGGCCGCCACTCCTCCATGGCGCTCGGCGTGAAGAAGGAGTGGACGACGCCCCTCATCTCCAGGTGCTCGGGCCGGTCCTTCTCGACGAGCTGCTCGGAGCGGAAGTGCCGGATCTCCTCGAAGAGGTGCTCGTCCTCCGGATCGACCGGGGGATGGGTGGGGACCCCGGCGTTCTCGATCACCGCCGAGGAGAAGAGCTCGTGGTGGCGGGTGATCCACACGACCTCGTCGTAGCCGGTGACCACCCAGAGCTGGAAGCGCTCGTTCCAGTGGACCGGATCGGTCTCGCGCAGCCGCCCGAAGTAGCCGTAGGGATCGGCGATCACCTCGGGCGCGAACAGGTCCTCCTGCTCGACCGCGGACATGGGCTCGCTCGGCCTCCCTGGTCGGAGCGTTGACGCCGGTCGAGCGCATTACTACTCTTTGCTACTATGAAAGTCAAGGAGCTGGACGACTGCGTGGAACCCCTGGTGGCCCTGGGGTTCACCGAGACCGAGGCCGCCGTCTACGCCTACCTCGTGGAGCACTCGCCCGCGACGGGGTATCGCGCCGCGCAGGACCTCGGAAAGCCGGTCGCCAACACCTACAAGGCGATCGAGTCGCTCCAGCAGAAGGGGGCGGTGATCGCTGACGAGACCGGCACGAAGCAGTGCCGGGCGGTGCCCTACGAGGAGGTCCTCGAGTCGCTGGAGGCCTCGTTCGACCGCTGGCGCGGCCGGGCGTCGGAGGCGCTGGCCCAGCTCAGCCCATCGACCGAGGACGAGGGCGTCTACGGCCTCGAATCGCGCGACCAGGTGCTCGAGCGGGCGCGCTCGATGCTGGCCCGCGCCGAGGAGGTGGCGCTGGTGGACGCCTTCCCCTCCCCGCTGGAGGCGATACGCGACGACGTCGAGCGCGCCGCGGCCCGAGGGGTGACCGTGACGGCGCAGGTCTACGAGCCCGTGGAGCTCGAGGGCGTCGAGGCCGTGATGAACGCGCACGCGGAGGAGGTGCGGGGCTGGCCCGGCGACTGGCTCAACATCGTGCTGGACGGCACCGAGATGCTGGTCTCCTTCCTGACGGTGGAGGGGCCGGACGTCCACCAGGCGATCTGGAGCCGGAGCCCGTTCCTGTGCTGGGTCTACCAGAGCGCCCTGGCCGGCGAGATCCTCTCCGCCCGACTCCGGGAGGCCCTCGAGGCCGACGCCGCGCGCGGCGACCTGGACGCGATCATCGAGCGCTTCTCCCGCTTCCGGGCGCACGAGTCGATCGGATACGAGTCCCTGGCCCGTCGCTTCGAGCTGTGAGCGGCGAGGCGCGCGAGGGCCGGCGCACCGCCGCCTGGATGGCGGGCTCGAAGGGACGGCGGAAGCTCGTCCTCGCGACCGCCTACGACGCCTGGATGGGCGCCCTGGTCGACGAGGAGGTGGACGGCATCCTGGTCGGGGACTCGCTCGGCGTGGTGGTCCAGGGCCACCGGAACACGCTCCCGGTGACGGTCGACGAAATCGTCTACCACACCCGCATGGTCACCCGCGCGACGCGCCGGGCGCTGGTCGTCGCCGACCTGCCCTTCCTCTCCTACCAGTCCTCGGTCGGCGACGCGATGCGGGCGGCGGGACGCTGCGTGAAGGAGGGCGGCGCGCAGGCGGTGAAGCTCGAGGGCGGCTGGCCGATCGCCGACCGGGTCGGGGCGCTGGTCGGCGCGGGGATCCCGGTGGCCGGCCACCTCGGTCTCCAGCCCCAGGCGATCCACGCCCTGGGCGGGATGGAGGAGCAGGGGGACACGCCCGACGCCGCCCGCGAGCTGCTGGAGGACGCCCGGGCCCTCGAGGAGGCCGGGGCCTTCGCGGTGGTCCTCGAGCGCATCCCGGCCGCGCTGGCCGCCCGCGTGACCGAGGACCTCTCCATTCCCACGGTCGGCATCGGCGCCGGCCCGGACTGCGACGGCCAGATCCAGGTCTTCCACGACCTCTTCGGGCTCCGCGAGCCGATGGCCCAGGGGCTGGCCACGCCGTACTGCGACGCCGGGGAGACGATGCGCGACGCGCTGCGACGCTGGGCCGGGGACGTGCGCGGGACCTCTTGAGCCGGGAGCTGTTCGGGTCCCGGCTCGGCTTCGTGCTGGCGGCGGTCGGGAGCGCCGTCGGGCTCGGCAACATGTGGCGCTTCCCGTACATGACCGCCTCGAACGGGGGCGCCGCCTTCGTGGTGCTCTACGTCGGCATGACGCTGCTGGTCGGGGTGCCGGTCATGCTGGCCGAGTTCGCGGTCGGCCGCCGGACCCGCGGCTCCCCGCTCACGGCGCTCCGGCGGGTCGGGGGCCCGCGCTGGACCCTCGTGGCCGTCCTCCTCGTCGTCACGCCCGCGATGATCCTCGCCTACCTGTCGGTCGTGGCCGGCTGGACGCTGGAGTACGCCGCGACGGGTCTCCTGCAGGGCTTCGCGGCCGACCCGGGCGCCCGCTTCGAGGCCGTCTCGGGGGGGAGCGGGGCCGTCGTCTTCCACCTCGCCTCGATCGGGCTGGCGACGGCGATCGTGACGGGCGGGGTGCGGGACGGCATCGAGCGGGCGAGCCTCGCGCTCATGCCGCTCCTCTTCCTCCTGCTGGTCGGGCTGGCCCTGTGGGCGGCGACGCTGCCGGGCGCCGGGGAGGGCTACCGGTTCTACCTGGAGCCCTCGGTCGACGCCCTGCTCGAGCCGTCGGCCGTGCAGTCGGCCGCCAGCCAGGCCTTCTACTCGCTGAGCGTGGGGATGGGGGTGATGATCACCTACGCCTCCTACCTGTCGCGGCGGGAGGACCTCGGCCGCGACGCGCTCACGGTCTCGCTCTCCGACTTCTCGGTCGCCTTCGCCGGCGGCCTCGTCGTCTTCCCGGTGATCTTCGCGCTCGGCCTCTCGGCGGAGATCGGGGAGAGCGCGGTCGGCACCCTCTTCATCGCGCTCCCCGGCGCCTTCCGCCAGATGGGGGAGGTGGGCCGGGTGGTGGGGGTCGGCTTCTTCCTGGCGCTGGCCGTGGCGGCGCTCACCTCGGCGGTCTCGCTCCTCGAGGTGGCGACCGCGTCGGCGATGGAGGGGCTCGGGTGGACGCGTCGTCGGGCGGCGCTGGTGGCCGGCGCGGCGATCGCGGCGGTCGGGCTGGGGCCCGCGACCTCGCTCGAGGCGCTCTCGGTGCTCGACCGGGTGGTCGGCGAGCTCTTCGTCGTGATCGGGACCTTCGCCGTGGTGCTGCTGGTCGGGTGGCGCATGGACGACCCGGCCGAGGAGCTGCTCCGGGGCGCGGGCGGCCCGTTCCGGCGCCTCGTCCCGGCCGCCCTGTTCACGGTCCGATGGATCCTCCCCTTCGTCGTCGGCGCCGTCCTGCTGCTCTCGTTGGCCGAGACCTTCTCGCTCTTCCTCTGACCGACACACCGCCATGGCGATCTTCCAGCGACTCGACGACCACGACTACGAGAAGCTCGTCTTCCTCCGGGACGAGCCGACCGGCCTGCGGGCCGTCGTCGCCCTGCACGACACCACGCTCGGGCCCGCCCTGGGCGGCCTCCGGATGCGGCCGTACGGGTCGGAGGAGAAGGCGCTCACCGACGTGCTCCGACTCGCGCGGGGCATGACCTACAAGGCGGCGATCGCCGGCGTCGACCTCGGGGGCGGCAAGTCCGTGATCATCGGGAATCCGGAGACGGACAAGACCCCGGCCCTGCTGCGGGCCTTCGGGCGGGGCGTGGACCG
The DNA here is from genome assembly GCA_964515425.1 of uncultured Gemmatimonadota bacterium. Taxonomy (GTDB): domain Bacteria; phylum Gemmatimonadota; class Gemmatimonadetes; order Palauibacterales; family Palauibacteraceae; genus CAYVFM01. The sequence goes on from CAZEUW010000027.1 coordinate 10,720, forward strand.
GATGGGCGGCGAGTACGTGGCCGGCCAGGACATCGGGACCGGCGCCGGGGACATGGCGGTGATCCGCGAGGTCACGCCCCACGTGAGCTGCGTGGCCGAGAGCGCGGGGGGCGCGGGGGACCCGTCCCACGTCACCGCCTACGGCGTGGTGTGCGGCGTCCGGGCGGTCCTGGAGGCCGCCACCGGGTCGGGCTCGCTGGAGGGGCGGCGGATCGCGGTCCAGGGGCTCGGCCACGTCGGCTCCTCGGTGGCGCGCCACTGCGCGGAGGCGGGCGCCAAGCTGGTGGTGACCGACGTCGACCGGGACCGCCTGTCCGAGGTCGCGGGCGAGCTGGGGGCCGAGGCGGTCGAGCCGGAGGCGATCTACGACGCCGAGTGCGACGTCTTCTCGCCCTGCGCCGTCGGCGCGGTCCTGAACGACGACACGATCCCGCGCCTCCGCTGCTCGGCCGTCGCCGGCGGCGCCAACAACCAGCTCGCCGAGCCGCGCCACGGGGCGGCCCTGCGCGACCGCGGCATCGTCTACGGCCCCGACTACCTCGTCAACTCGGGCGGGCTGATCCGCTGCCAGGAGGAAGTGCGGGGCGCTCCGACCGACGACGAGCGCGTCTTCGGCCTGGTGGAGCAGATCTACGACCAGACCCTCGAGGTGGTCCGGACCGCGAGCGAGCGGGGGATCGGCACGGCCGAGGCGGCCGACCGCATGGCCGAGGAGCGGATCGCCCGGGTGCGGGAGGCCGGCGAGGCCTGGAACCCGTTGCGGAACGGCTGACGGGCCTCCTCCGCCGGAACGGCGCCGGCGCCGCGTTGTGTGCCGCCGTGAGCCCGCCTATATGTTTTTCGTTCTATCTGTCGGGGAGAGGGGCGGGTCGGTCGGGTCGGGAGGACGCGTGGACAGACGCGAGGCGCTGGACAAGCTCACGGGCCGCGAGCACTACGTCGACGACCTCGCGGTCGACGGCGTCCTGTGGGGCGCGACCGTCCGGAGCCCGGCGCCCCGAGGCCGCATCGAGCGGATCGACTTCGGGGACGGCGTCGACTGGTCCGAGTTCGTCGTCGTCGACCACCGGGACGTGCCCGGCGCGAACCACGTCTACCTGAGCTCCGAGGACCAGCCCGCCCTCGCCGAGGGCTACGTGCGACACGTGCACGAGCCCGTCCTCCTGTTGGCCCACCCCGACCGGGCCGAGCTGCGGCGCGCCGTGCGCGAGGTCGAGGTCGTGGTGGACCCGGACCCGCCGATCTTCGACCCGACGGCCACGCCGCGGCCCGACCAGGTCCAGCGGGGCGAGGACAACGTCCTGGAGCGCCTCCGGATCGAGAAGGGCGACGTGGAGCGGGCGCTGGCCGACGCGCCGGTGGTCGTGGAGGGCGAGTATCGGACCGGCTCGCAGGAGCACGTCTACCTGGAGAACCAGGGCATGCTCGCCTTCGAGGAGGGCGACACGGTCGTCGTGAAGGGGTCGATGCAGTGCCCCTTCTACGTGGTGGAGGCCCTGAAGCCCGTGCTGGACCGCGGCGAGGATCGGATCCGCGTCGTGCAGACGCCCACCGGGGGCGGCTTCGGCGGCAAGGAGGAGTACCCCTCCATGATCGCGATCCACGCGGCGCTGCTGGCGCTGAAGGCCGGCCGGCCGGTCAAGCTGATCTACGAGCGCGGCGAGGACATGGCGGCCACCACCAAGCGCCATCCCTCCGTCGTGCGCCACCGGACGGGCGTCGACCGGGAGGGGCGTCTGCTGGCCCAGGACGTCGAGGTCGTGCTCGACGGGGGCGCCTACCTGACCCTGTCCCACGTGGTCCTCAGCCGGGCCCTCATCCACGCCGCGGGGCCGTACGCCTGCGACCACGTGCGGGTGGGCGGCCGCGCGATGTTCACCAACGCGGTCCCCTTCGGCGCCTTCCGCGGCTTCGGGAACCCGCAGGTCTTCTTCGCCTGCGAGCGCCACATGGACGTGATCGCCGACCGGCTCGGCCTCGACCCGGCCGAGGTGCGCCGCGTCAACCTGATCCGGGAGGGCGAGACCACGGCCACCGGACAGGTGATCCGGGACGGCGCCGACCGCGAGGCCGTGCTCGATCGGGCGCTCGAGATGGCCGACTGGTCGGAGCGGCGGGAGGAGCACGAGGCGTTCAACGCGAGCCATCCGCTCCGCCGCCGCGGCCTCGGCCTCGCCACCTTCTACCACGGGGCAGGCTTCACCGGGAGCGGCGAGGTCCACCTCGACTCCCGCCTCGAGGTGGCGGGCACCCCCGAGGGCGGTCTCGAGATCCGCAGCTCCATCATCGAGATGGGCCAGGGCTCGCTCACCACCCTCATCCAGATCGCCGCCGACCGGCTCGGGATGGAGACGGAGCGGATCCGCACCGCCGAGCCCGACACCCGGGAGGTGCCCGACACCGGCCCGACCGTCGCCTCGCGCACCACCATGGTCGTCGGGCGGCTGGTCGAGAAGGCCTGCGACGACCTCCGTGAGCGACTCGGCCTCTCGGAGACCGACCGCGGCGAGGCCGTCGCCGGGGCGATCCGGGAATGGCACCGGAACGCGAGCGGCGACGGAGACGGGCGGGCGGGCGAGGCCGGCCCGACGGGCGGCGACGCTCCGATCGGGCGGGCCCGCTACGAGCCCCCGCCCGGCATCGAGTGGGACGACGAGAACTACCGGGGCGACGCGTACGCGGCGTTCGCGTGGGCCGCCTACGTGGCCGAGGTCGAGGTGGACCTGCGGACCTACTCGGTCGACGTGCTCGACTTCTGCGCCGTGCAGGAGGTGGGACGGGTCCTCAACGAGACGCTGGCCCGCGGCCAGATCCAGGGCGGGGTCGCCCAGGGGATCAGCTGGGCCCTGTTCGAGGACTTCGCGTGGAAGGACGGCGCGATGGAGAACACCCAGCTCACCAACTACATCATCCCCACGAGCGACGACCTCCCGCCGATCCGGGTCGACTTCCTCGAGTCCCACTACGAGCACGGCACGCAGGGCGCCAAGGGCATCGGCGAGCTGCCGATGGACGGGTCGGCGCCGGCGGTCGTCAACGCGGTCGCCCGCGCGCTCGGCGTCGACCCCAGGGCGGTGCCGGCGACGCCCGAGCGGCTGATGGAGCTGGCCGAGGCCGGTGTGCGCGAGCGAGGTCGGGCGTCGTGAGCGACGCCCCGTCGCTCGAGCTCGCTTTCACGCTCAACGGGGAGGAGGTCGAGCTCCGGGTCGACCCCCGCGAGCGCCTGCTGGACACCCTGCGCTACCGGCTCGACCTGCCGGGCACCAAGGAGGGGTGCGGCGAGGGCGAGTGCGGGTCGTGCACCGTCTACCTGGACGGAACTCCGGCCAACGCCTGCCTCGTCCCGACCTACCAGGTCCGGGGACGGGAGGTGGAGACCGTGGAGGGGCTCGACCCCGGAGCGCTCGATCCCTTCGTGAGGGGCGGCGCCACCCAGTGCGGCGCCTGCACGCCGGGCGTGGCGATGACCGCGATGTGGCTGCTGGAGCGCCCCGAGCTGCTCGAGACGCACCGCGTCCGGGAGCTCATGGCCGGCAACCTCTGCCGCTGCACGGGCTACGACGGCATCGTCGAGAGCGTGGAGTCCGCGCTCCGCGAGCGGGGCGTCGAGCCGCGGCCGGACGGACCGCGACCGGACGAGTCGGCCTCGGACGAGGCGCCGTGAGGGTCCACACCCCGGCGTCGCTGGCCGAGGCGCTGGAGCTGCTGGCCGGGTCGAACGGCGAGGCGCCGGTCCCGATGGCGGGCGGCACCGACCTGCTGGTGCACTGGCCACAGCGCCTCGACGCCCACGACCGGACCTACCTCGACCTCTCGGGCGTGGCCGAGCTGCGCGGCCACAGATGGACCGACGACGCCCTCCGGATCGGCGGGACGACGACCTACTGGGACCTGATCACCGACGAGCGCGCCCGCCGCGAGTTCCCGATCCTCGTGGACGCGGCCCGCCAGGTGGGCGCCGTCCAGATCCAGTCGCGGGGCACCTGGGCGGGCAACGTCGTGAACGCCTCGCCGGCGGCGGACGGCGTGCCGGTGCTGATGGCCCACGACGCGGTGCTCGAGCTCACCTCCGCCGACGGCCGCGAGGAGCTCCCCCTCTCCGAATTCTACACGGGCTACAAGGAGATGCGGCGCCGCCCCGACCAGCTCGTGACCGGGATCCGCGTCCCCCGCAGGCCCCACTCCTTCCAGCGCTTCGTCAAGGTCGGATCCCGAAAGGCGCAGGCGATCGCCAAGGTCGGCGTGGCGATGGCGCGCTCGGAGGCCGGCTGGCGGGTGGTGGCCGCGAGCGTGGCGCCCACCGTCCGCCGCTGCCCCTCCGTGGAGGCGATGCTCGAGGAGGGCGCCGCGGTCTCCGGCCCCGAGGACCTGCTCCCCGCCGTCCGCGAGGACGTCTCGCCCATCGACGACCTGCGCTCGACCGCCCGGTACCGGGAGACGGTGCTCGGCCGCGTCCTCTACCACGACCTCAGCGAGGCCTGGCGATGACCACGACCCTCTCCTCCGACGCGGTCGACGCCGTGCTCGAGCGGCTCGCCGCGGCCAACGCCGAGTTCGCCGGCCACTACCCCGGGGACGGGAGCGCGCGGCAGCCCGTCCACACCGTGTACGGGGGCGCCCACCTCTTCCGCGCGGCCTCCGCCGGGCGGCTGGGGGGGCTGGCCGAGCGCTTCCTGGAGGAGCACGCGCCCGACGCCGCCACGTTCGCGCGGGCCGTCGGCCTCGCCGAGCCGGAGGGCGAGCTCGCCCGCACCGTGTACGGCCGCATGCGGGAGAAGCTGGAGCGCGAGCCGGTCGAGGACTTCCGGATCGACTTCGAGGACGGCTACGGGGTCCGGCCCGACGAGGAGGAGGACGAGACGGCCCGATCGGCCGCGACGGAGACGGCCCGGGGGATGGAGGAGGGGAGCCTCCCGCCCTTCCTGGGCATCCGGATCAAGCCGCTGAGCGACGAGTTCGCCGACCGCGCCGCCCGCACCCTGGACCTCTTCGTCTCCACCCTGGTCGACGGGACCGGGGGCGCCCTCCCCGAGCACTTCGTCGTCACCCTGCCCAAGGTGGAGATCCCGGCGCAGGTCGAGGCGCTCGTGGAGCTCTTCGAGGCGCTCGAGGCGGACCTCCCCCTCGAGGACGGAGCGCTCCGCATGGAGATCATGGTCGAGACGCCGCAGGCGATCCTCGACCGCCGGGGCCGCTGCCCCCTGCCCGACCTCGTCGAGGCGGCGGAGGGCCGGTGCGCCGCGGCCCACTTCGGCGTCTACGACTACACGGCGAACCTCGCCGTGACCGCCGAGCACCAGACGATGGACCACCCGGTCTGCGACATGGCGCGCCGCATCATGCAGGTGGCGTTGGCCGGCACCGGCGTGTGGCTCTCGGACGGCGCCACCAACGTGCTGCCGGTCCCCGTGCACCGCAGCGGAGAGGACGACCCGCCGCTGACCACCCAGCAGCGGCTGGAGAACCGCCGCAGCGTCCACCGGGCCTGGCGGATGCACTTCGAGGACGTCGGGCGCTCGCTCCGGCACGGCTACTACCAGGGCTGGGACCTCCACCCCGCCCAGCTCGCCACACGCTACGCCGCGGTCTACGCCTTCTTCCTCCGGAACCTCGACTCGGCGACCGAGCGGCTCTCCAGCTTCGTGGAGCGGGCGGCCCAGGCCACCCTCGTCGGCGACGTCATGGACGACGCGGCGACGGGCCAGGGACTGCTCAACTTCTTCCTGCGGGGCGTGAACTGCGGGGCCATCTCCGAGGAGGAGGCCCGGGCCACCGGGCTCGAGCTCGAGGAGATCCGCGCCCGCTCCTTCGCCTCGATCCTGGAGCGCCGGGTGGGGTGAGGGGGCGGGTGGCCCATCCCCCGAGAAACGGAGTCCACGCCATGCGACCCCTTCGGTATTCCATCAACGTCACCCTGGACGGGTGCTGTGATCATCGAGCGATCGTCCCGGACGAAGAAATGCATCGTCACGCGGCCGAGAACCTGGCCCGGGCCGACGCCCTCCTCTTCGGCCGGGTGACCTACGAAATGATGGAGGAGGGGTGGCGGCCGTTCGCGCGGACGGGGGCGAGGCCCGATTGGATGGAATCCTGGATGGAGCCCTTCGCCCGGACGATCGACGCGGCGAAGAAGTACGTCGTGTCGAGCACCCTGG
>CAZEUW010000028.1:0-16452 GCA_964515425.1 uncultured Gemmatimonadota bacterium
AGAAGTTCTCGACCTGGATCTACACGATCGCCAGCAACCTGGCCAAGAACGAGCTGCGGAACCGGTCGCGCAACCCGATGGTGCTCTTCCAGGCGATCAAGAAGAACTGGGACGCCGACCATCGGCCGCTGCAGTGGGAGGACAGCTCGTACTCGCCCGACGACCTCTACCGGAAGCGTCACCTCCGGGAGAAGGTCGAGGAGGCGGTGGAGCAGCTGCCCGAGCACCACCGCGTCGTCTTCGTCCTGCGCGAGATGGAGGGCAAGACGTACGAGGAGATCTCCGAGATCACGGGGGTCACCCTGGGCACGGTGAAGTCCCGCCTCAACCGGGCACGGAACAAGTTCGCCCAGATCATCGCGCCCATGCTTCAGTAGGCGGCGTCGAGCCCGCGCGGGCGACCGTCGCGCGGCACGGACGCGGACGCACGGGGCGGCCGTCGAGGCCGCCCTTTTTTCTGGAACCCCATGGTGCGGTCAGAGTATGATCCGCCGGCCCGAGGAGAGCGGGGAGCCGAGAGCATCCTTCCCCCGAGCGCCGGAGCGAAGGGCACCATGGAGTGCAAGGAATTCCTCGAGGGTTACTCCTCGTACCTGGACGGTCTGGTCGACGGCGATCGGCGCCGGGCCTTCCGGGACCACATCGAGCGATGCGATTCCTGCGCCCGCTACGATCGGGTGGTACAGCGGGGCCTGAAGGCTTTCCGCAACCTGCCCCGGCTCGACCCCTCCCCCGACTTCCTCCCCCGACTGCGGCACCGCATCTACCACGTACAGGACGAGATCCCCTTCCAGTCGGCGCGGCACGGCGGCAGCGCGGCACTGCTCGCGGTGGCCGCCGTGGGCCTGCTCGCGCTGGCGTGGCTGCCCTTCGCGAGCCAGGTGCCGGTGGAGGTGCAGCTCCCCGAGGTCGCCGTCGAGCGGCCGGCGTCGCCGGAGGGCGCCTCGGTTCCGTCACTCTTCGACCGCGGGCCCTTCGTGACGCCGGCGGCCGGCGTCGAGAGCTGGTCGGACCGGGAGCCGGCCGAATGGGAGGGGACGAGCCTCTTCGAGGGCGGCTCCGGCGGCCCCGGGGGCGCCGCGACCCTGCTGTCGGTGACCTATCCGTCCCCGCTGACCCGGCGCTTCGGCTCGGCGAGCCGCTGACCGGGCGTGAAGCTCCCGGCTGACGTCGAGCTGGAGGAGATCCTCGAGCGCGGCGACCTGGACGGGGTCTTTTTTTTGTTCGGGGACGCCGACCGGCTGCGGGACGACGCCGCGCGGCGGCTGGCGGACGCGGCGGTCGGCGAGGGAGCGCGGGACTTCAACCTCGACTCCTTCCGCGGCGGCTCGGTCGAGCCCGAGGAGCTGGCGTCCGCCCTCTCCACCCCTCCGATGATGGCGGGTCGACGCGTGGTCCTCCTGCTCGACGCCCAGGAGCTGAAGGGCCGCGGGCGGGACGTGGTGACGTCGGCGCTATCCGACCCCCCGGACGGGCTGGCGTTCGTGGTCGCGGCCCGCATTCCGGACCGGTCGAAGGCGGCCCTCTATTCGGCCCTGAAGGAGAAGGCGCGGGCGCTCGAATGGTCGGCCCCGAAGGAGCAGGAGATCCCGGGCTGGCTGGTCGAGCGGGCCGAACAGGCCTACGGCTTCCGGCTGGAGACCGACGCCGCGCAGGCGATGGCCGCCGCCGTCGGAGAGGACCTGTCCGTGCTCGACGCGGAGCTGGAGAAGCTGTCCTCCGCGGCAGAGGAGGGGGTGGTGGACCGCGACCGGGTGGCGGAGCTCGTCCCCAACGTCCGCGACGTGGACCGGTGGGACTGGCTCGACCGGGTGGCGGACCGGAGCTACGAGTCGGCCCTCGCCGACCTGCCCCGACTGCTCGCCGAGTCCCGGGAATCGGCGGTGGGCCTGCTGATCGCCATGATCGACCACCACCTCTATCTCGGGCTCAGCCTCGAGGGGGGGCGCGACCTGACGGCCGAGGTGCTGCGCGCGTCGGGCAAGGGCTACCTCGCCCGCTGGAAACCCCGAATCTACGCGCGTCAGGCCCGGGCGTGGTCCCGGCCCGAGCTGGAGCGCGCCCTCGGGCTGATGCGGCGGGCCGACCGGCAGGCGAAGTCGGGCGCCGGGGACCGCCGCGTCCTGGAGGAGCTGCTGCTCTCGCTGAGCCTGCTCCGGAGGGAGGCGGCGTGATTCCCATCGGCGCGCGTCTCGCACCGCCGACGATCCTCGCGGCCCTCTTCCTCCTGGGGACCGCGTCGTCGCCGGCCGGTGCCCAGGCGGAGGACCCCACGCTCGAGGCGGTCGCGGCGGCGGCCGACAGCGGACGCGTCGCCGAGGCCCGCAGCCTCCTGGAGCGCTGGCGGCGCGGTCGTCGGGCGGAGGAGGTCGACTCGGGGCGGGCACGCCTCCTCGCGGCGCGCCTCGCCGTGGATCCGGACTCGGCCCGGAGGCTGTACGCGGGTCTGGCCGTGGGGGGCGGCCCCGAAGTCGCCGCCGAGGCGCGGCTCCGGCTGGCGCAGCTCCGCCTGGCCGAGGGTCGGCCCGAGCGGGCGCTCGAGGACCTGGAGCTGCTGCGTGCCGATCACCCGGGCCATCCGCTCGAGGCGGAGTCCTGGCTGTGGACCGGCCACGCCCGCCGGCTCGCGGGCGAGGGGGACCGAGCGTGCGCGGCGTACCGGACGGCCGTCGGTGCGGCGGACGGAGCAAGCCTCCGGGAGCGGGCCGAAGCGGCGCTGACACGCTGCCGCGGCGACGCCGGGGAGGCGCCGGCCCCGTCCACTTCGGCCTGGTCCGTCCAGCTCGGTGCCTTCGCCGACGCGGAAGCCGCGAGATCGCTCGCCGAGCAGGCCGAGGCGGTCGGCTTCTCCGCCAGGGTCCTCGCGCCCGGCGACGACGGCCTCCGCCGTGTGCGCACGGGGCGCTGGGGCTCCCGGGCCGATGCCGAGGCCGCCGCCCGCAGGCTCGCCGACGCGGGCTTCCGCGTCCTGGTGGTCGAGCTGGACAGCCTCGAGGAGGCCGGCGACACCGACCGATGACCCGTTACACCCCCCTCATCCAGCAGTACCTCGACATCAAGTCGCGCCACCCCGACTCGCTGCTCTTCTTCCGGGTGGGCGACTTCTACGAGATGTTCTTCGAGGACGCCGAGGAGGGGAGCCGGCTGCTGGGCCTCACCCTCACCTCGCGGAACAACGGCAACGAGACCTCGGTGCCGCTCGCCGGCGTCCCGGTGAAGGCGGTCGACGAGTACATCCCGCGGCTGCTCGAGGCCGGCCGGCGGGTGGCCGTGTGCGAGCAGGTCGAGGACGCGTCCGAGGCCGACGGCCTCGTCCGCCGGGAGGTGGTCGAGGTCGTGACGCCCGGGACGGTCCTCGAGGACAGCCTCCTCGAGCGCAAGCGCAACAACTTCGTCGCGTCGGTGGCCGGCTCGGGACCGGTCGGGGTCGCCTCGGCCGACCTCTCCACGGGGGAATTCGAGCTGTGGGCGTGCGAGGGGGGGCGCCTCGCGGACGAGCTCGCCCGGCTGGAGCCGTCGGAGCTGCTCGCCTCGTCGGGACGGGAGGGGACGCCGGAGGGGCCGTGGGCCGCGACCCGGCGGGAGCCCTGGCAGTTCGAGCCCGCGATGGCCACCGAGGCGCTGGAGCGCTTCTTCGGGGTGGCCGGCCTCGAGGGGTTCGGGCTGGACGCGGAGGAGGAGCCCCACCTGGTCAGCGCCGCCGGCGCCCTGGTCGCCTACCTCGAGGAGGTGCGGCCGGCGGGCGTCGACCACCTGCGTCCTCCCCGGGTGGAGCGCTCCGGCCGCTACATGCACCTGGACGACATGACCCGCCGCAACCTCGAGCTGGTCGTGCCGCTGCGTCCGGAGGGGGGCGGCACCCTGCTGGAGGTGATCGACCGGACCCGGACCGCCATGGGCGGCCGCATGCTCCGGCGCCGGATCCTGCGGCCCCTGCTGGAGCTCGAGGAGATCCGGGAGCGGCACGACGCCGTCGACGAGCTCGCCGGCGACGAGGAGCGGCGGCGGGAGCTGCGGGAACGCCTCGGGGAGGTGCGGGACCTCGAGCGCCTCGGCGGCAAGATCGCCACCGGGCGGGTGGATCCCCGCGAGCTGCTCGCCCTGCGGGACTCCCTGGAGGTGCTGCCGGCCGTCGCCGACGCGACGGGCGAGGCCTCCGCGGGGCGGCTCCGGGCGCTCATGGACGGGTTCGACCGGCTGCAGGACGTGCGGGCGGAGATCGACGAGGCGCTGGACCCCGACGCGCCGCGCGCCCTGAAGGAGGGCGGGGTGATCCGCGAGGGCCACTCCGAGGAGCTGGACGAGCTGCGGAGCACCCGGACCGAGGCGGTGGACGCGATCGCCGACCTGCAGGCGCGGGAGCGCGAGCGGACCGGCATCGACAGCCTGAAGGTCGGCTTCAACAAGGTGTTCGGCTACTACATCGAGGTGACCAAGGCCAACCTCGATCGGGTCCCCGAGGACTACCATCGCAAGCAGACCCTCTCCAACGCGGAGCGCTACTTCACGCCGGAGCTGAAGGAGTGGGAGGAGCGGGTCGTCGGGGCCGAGGAGCGGATCGAGGAGCTCGAGCTCCGGCTCTTCCGCGAGCTGAGGGAACGGCTCGCGGGCTCCGTCGATCGGCTCCAGGAGACGGCACGACGCGTGGCCGAGCTCGACGTCCACGCCGCGCTGGCCGACGTGGCCCGCCGGGAGGGCTACGTCCGCCCCGAGGTGGACGACGGCTTCGACCTGGAGATCCGGGGCGGACGGCATCCCGTGGTCGAGCGCGTGCTCGCCCGCGAGGACTTCATCCCGAACGACGTGGTGTTGGACGAGGAGGGCCACGTCGCCGTGCTCACCGGCCCGAACATGTCCGGGAAGTCCACCGTGCTGCGACAGGTCGGGCTCATCGTGCTGCTGGCCCAGACGGGCTCGTTCGTCCCGGCGGACGCGGCGAGGATCGGGCTCTGCGATCGGATCTTCACCCGGGTCGGCGCCTCGGACAACCTGGTGCGGGGGCAGAGCACCTTCATGGTGGAGATGACCGAGACGGCGACCATCCTGAACGCGGCCACCGACCGCAGCCTCGTGCTGCTGGACGAGATCGGGCGCGGCACGTCGACCTACGACGGCGTCTCGATCGCCTGGGCCGTCACCGAGCACCTGCACGACGAGGTCGGCGCGCGCACCATCTTCGCCACCCACTACCACGAGCTCGTCGAGCTCTCCGACCGGCTCGACGGCGTGATCGCCTGGAACGTGTCCGTGCGGGAGACGGGCGACGGGATCGTCTTCCTGCGGCGGCTCGAGCCCGGCGGCTGCGACCGCTCCTACGGCGTGCACGTGGCCCGCCTGGCCGGGGTCCCGTCGGCGGTGGTCGAGCGGGCGCGCACCGTGCTCGGCGAGCTGGAGAGCGGACCCGACGGGGCGGGCAGCCGGCTGGCCCGGCTGGCGCAGGCCGACGAGGACCAGCTCACGATCTTCGACGCGGAGCCCGGGCCCGGCCCGGCGCTGCGGCGGCTCCGCGAGCTGGACCCCGATCGGATGACCCCCCTCGATGCGCTGAACGCCCTCGCCGAGCTCCGGCGGCTGGACGAGGAGGAAGGGCGCGGCTCGTGAGGACGGCCCGGACGGCCCTCCTTCTCGTGCTGCCGGCCGCCGTGGCCTGCGCCGACACGGTCCGGCCCGCGCTGGGCGGACTGCGGCTGGGCTCCGACGGCCGGTCGTTCCACGTCCCGGTCATGCTCAACGAGCGGCCGCCGTTCGACTATCCGAAGGAGGCCTGGCGCGAGGGAGTGGGGGGCGAGACCAGCCTCCGCATCCACATCGCGCGCGACGGCGCCGTGGACAGCGCCTACGTGCTCTCCTCGAGCGGCCACCCCGCGCTCGACTCGGCGGCGCTGGCGGGGGCCCGGAGGCTCCGATACCGTCCCGCCCGGCAGGGCGGCGACACCATCGCGGTGTGGGCCGTCCTGCCCGTCCGGTACCCGATGCCCGCCCGGGCCCGACCCGAGGAGGTCCCCGACCGATGAGCGACGTCCCGCACCCCACGCCCTACGAGTCGGTCCTCGAGACGATCGGCTGGACGCCCCTCGTCCGGCTCCGGAGCGTGGTCGACGGGGCCCGCACGCCCGTGTACGGCAAGGCCGAGTTCTTCAACCCCGGGGGATCGGTCAAGGACCGCATCGGCGCCTACATCATCGAGCGGGCCGAGGAGGAGGGGCGTCTGCAGCCCGGCGGGACCGTCGTCGAGGGCACCTCGGGCAACACGGGCGTGGCGCTGGCGATCGCGGCGGCCGTGAAGGGCTACCACTGCATCTTCACGATCCCGGACAAGATGAGCGCCGAGAAGGTCCGGCTCCTGAAGGGCTTCGGCGCCGAGGTGATCGTCACCCCCACGGCGGTGCCGCCCGACCACCCCGACTACTACGGCAACGTGGCGCGTCGGATCGCCGAGGAGCGGCCCAACGCCATCCTGGCCGACCAGTTCTTCAACCCGGACAACCCGGAGGCCCACTACCGGACGACGGGGCCCGAGATCTGGAGCCAGACCTCGGGCGGCGTCACCCACCTGGTGGCCTCGCCGGGCACCGGCGGCACGATCACCGGCGTCGCCCGCTACCTGAAGGAGCAGGACCCCGAGATACGCGTCGTGGCCGGCGACCCCGTCGGGTCGATCTACCACCACTACTACGAGACGGGTGAGAAGACGGAGGGCACCCCCTACAAGGTCGAGGGGATCGGGAACGACAAGATCCCCTCCACCCTGGACTTCGACCTGATCGACGAGTTCCGGACGCTCGGGGACCGCGAGGCGTTCCTCATGGCCCGGCGGGTGACCCGGGAGGAGGGGCTCTTCGTCGGCGGGTCGACGGGGCTGCTGGTCCAGATCGCCTGCGACGTGGCGCGGGAGGTGGACGATCCGGAGGCCTGCGTCGTCTGCTTCCTGTGCGACACGGGGGAGCGCTACCTCTCGAAGCTCTACAGCGACGAGTGGATGCAGGAGAACCGCATGATCCGCCCGGAGCGGGCCACCGCCGAGTTCCTGCTCGGCGCCAAGCAGGACCGCCCGCCGCAGCCCGTGGTGGCGGTGGCGCCCGGCGAGCCGGTGCGCGAGGCGCTCCGGCTGATCGAGGCGCACGGCGTCTCGCAGCTCCCGGTGCTGGCCGACGGGAGCAACGTCGGCTCGGTGACCGAGGGCGAGCTGATGTCGCGGGTCATCCGCGAGCCGTCGCTCCTGGACGAGCAGGTGGAGGCGGTGGCCGGCGAGCCGTTCCCCACCGTGGAGGCCGGCGTCGAGATCGCCGAGCTCAACCGTATGATGACCCGCGAGGTCCCGGCCGTGCTCGTCGTCCGGGAGGGATCGATCGCGGGGATCCTCACTCGGTACGACCTCCTCCATCACCTCATGGGGGAGTGAGCGTGCGGGTCGCGGTCCTGATGGGGGGACGGTCGGCGGAGCGGGAGGTGTCGCTCGACTCCGGGGTCCAGGTGAGCCGTGCGCTCCGGGAGGCGGGCCACGAGGTCACCGCCGTCGACACGGCCGCCGGGCCGCTGAGCGAGGAGGAGGAGTCGCGGATCCGCGGGCAGGGCGTGGGGCTCGAGCCGCCCCCCGCCCCCCCGGACGGGTCGGCCGGCGGCGAGCCGGAGCTGCTGGAGGCCGCCGCGAGTCCCGCGGTGCGGGAGGCCGACGTCGTCTTCCCGATCCTCCACGGCGGCGCCGGGGAGGACGGGCGGCTCCAGGCCGCGCTCGAGCTGGCCGGCGTCCGCTACGCCGGCAGCGGCCCGCTCGGCTGCGCCCTCGCGATGGACAAGGAGGTCTCGAAGCGGCTGTTCCGGGACGCGGGCGTGCCGACGGCCGACTGGCGCATGGCGCCCGTCACCGCCGACGAGGCGGCCGGGCTCGGCTGGCCGCTGATCGTGAAGCCGGTCTCGGGCGGATCGACGGTCGGGCTCTCGCTCGTCGAGGACGAGGGGGAGCTGGCCGGAGCCGTCGGGACGGCGCGCCGCTTCGACGACGAGGTCATGCTCGAGGCCTTCGTTCCCGGCCGCGAGATCACCGTGGCGATCGTGGACGGCGAGGCGCTGCCCGTCGGCGAGATCGTGCCCGAGCACGAGCTGTTCGACTACGAGTGCAAGTACCAGCCGGGGCTCGCCGAGGAGATCTTCCCCGCGGACCTGCCGCCGGAGATCGCCGACCGCGCCCGCGAGCTGGCCCACCGCGTCCACGGCCTCCTCAAGCTCCGCGGCTTCAGCCGGGTGGACTTCATCCTCGACGAGGCCGGGGTCCCGTACTGCCTCGAGGCCAACGCCCTGCCGGGCCTCAGCTCCAACAGCCTCGTCCCCAAGGCGGCGGCCGCGGCCGGCGTGGCCTTCCCCGACCTCTGCGACAGGATCGTGCGCGCGGCCCTGTAGCGGCCTAACAGCGACCGTCCCCGGGGCCGCGTCGCATCCCCCTCCGCCGCCCTCTTGAACGCGAGTTCAAGAGGGGCAGGCGGGGGAACGATGGCGCTCGGGGCGGGTTGAAGGCACCCCATGGGCTACGCCGAGCGCTCCTACAGCTATCGCCCCGGCGACGGCTCCCGCGGCTTCGGGGGAGGCGGCCTCGGGGGAACGTTCGGATCGGTCTCGCCCTGGGTGCTGAAGCTCCTGATCGCGAACGCGGCCGTCTGGCTGCTGATGTTCGTGGGGCTCCTCCCTCGGCGCTGGTCGGTCGAGGTGCTCGGCTTCTCGCCCGGCGGCTTCCTGGTCCATCCCTGGTCGCCGGTCACCTACATGTTCGTGCACGGGGGCTTCTGGCACCTGTTCGTGAACATGCTGGTGCTCTTCTTCTTCGGGCCGCCGCTGGAGCGCGCGTGGGGCGGGCGCGACTTCCTCAAGTTCTACCTGGTGGCCGGACTCGGCGGTGCGCTGGCGTCGGTCGCCTTCCTCCCGACGGCCCTGGTGGACGCCGGGACCCCCATGGTGGGCGCCTCCGCGGCGGTCTTCGGCCTGCTCCTCGCCTTCGCCCTCCGCTGGCCGGAGGCGAAGATCTACATCTGGGGCATCCTCCCGATCCGCGCCAAGTGGTTCATGGCGATCCTGGTGGGGTTCACCTTCCTGAGCATCTCGGGCGGCCTGTTCGGCGACGGCGGCGGCACGACCGCCCACTGGGCCCACCTCGGCGGGCTCGTGACGGGGTTCCTCTACCTGCGCTGGGGCGAGGGGCTCTCGCGCTCGCTGGACGACGCGGCGGATCGGATGATCGGGCTCTTCGCCGCCGACGAGGGGCAGGCTTCGAGGGGACGGACGCGGGCCCGGCGTCCGGGCGGTCGCGGCTCCCGGACCCGGGAGCGAAGCGAGGAGCGCGGCCGGGAGATCCCCTTTCCGGGTGGGAACGGGCAGGAGTCCTCCGAGGAGATGCTGGACGAGGTCGACCGCATCCTCGACAAGATCCGCGAGGAGGGCCTCGAATCGCTCAGCGAGGAGGAGCGGAGCTTCCTCGACGAGATGAGCCGCCGCTACCGCGGCTGACGTCCCCCCTCACAACCGCTCCCGCGGCGCCGACGTTTCCCCTCCGGGGGTGCTCCCGTAGAATGGGACGCCCGCCCGACCCAGCACGTCCCTGAATCGTCGACCGGAGGAAGATACATGGGGGCTTCCGCCAGGGAGTTCGGCTCCACGGACATCCGCAACGTCGCGCTCCTCGGCCACGGCGGCAGCGGCAAGACCACCCTCGCCGACGCGATCTGCTACGTGGCCGGCGCCACGGATCGGCGGGGGCGCGTCGAGGCGGGCAACGCCCTCACCGACTTCACCCCCGAGGAGGTCGAGCACGGGATCTCGATCAACCTCGCGGTGGCGCACGCACCCTGGAAGGGCGCCAAGCTCAACCTCCTCGATGCCCCCGGATACCTGGACTTCCACGGGGACGCCCGGGCCGCCGTCCGGGTGGCCGACGCGGCCGTCGTCCTCGTGGACGCGGTGTCCGGGGTGGAGGCCGGCACCGAGCGGGTGTGGAACGCCTGCGAGGCGCGCGGCATCCCCCGCATGTTCTTCGTGTCGAGGATGGACCGGGACAACGCCTCCTTCGACCGGGCGTTCGACCAGATCAAGGAGGTGCTCGCCCCCGGGGCGATCCCGGTGGAGATCCCGGTCGGCGCCGGCGACGGCTTCGAGGGGATCATCAACCTCTTCTCCGAGCGGGCGCACGTCTACCGGGAGGACAGCGACAGCGGCGAGTACGACGAGCGCGACGTCCCCGACTCGCTGGCCTCGCGCGAGGCCGACTACCGCCAGGAGCTGGTCGAGACGGTCGCCACGACCGACGACGCGCTGCTCGAGGCCTACCTGGAGGGGGAGGAGCTGCAGCGCCAGCGGGTGCTGGACGCCATGAAGGCGGCGATGCTCCGGGGCGAGATCTTCCCCGTATTCTGCGGAGCGGCGAGCCGCGCGTGGGGCGTGCGGGCGATCATGAACAAGATGGTCGAGCTCTTCCCGTCCCCGGCCGAGGCCGGTCCGATCGAGGCCGAGGACGCCTCGTCGGGCGAGGCGGTCCTGCTGGAGCCGTCGGACGACGAATCGGTCGCGGCCCTGGTCTTCAAGACCACCTCCGAGCCCCACACCGGAGAGCTCAGCTTCTTCCGGCTCTTCGCCGGCTCCGTAAGGAACGGCGACAACCTCGGCAACACCGGCCGCGGCGGGAGCGAGCGGATCGCCCACCTCTTCGTCCCGTCCGGCGGCGAGCGGCAGGACGTCGAGGTCCTCCACGCCGGAGACATCGGGGTGGTCGCCAAGCTCCGTGACACCCACACGGGCGACACGCTCTCCTCCGAGGGGCGACCGGTCAAGCTCGCCGGCGTCGACTGGCCGCATCCCGACGTGGCCGAGGCGGTGGAGGCGGAGTCGCGCGGCGAGGAGGACCGGCTGGCGAACGGACTGAACAAGCTCCACGAGGAGGATCCGACCTTCGTCGCGGGCTACGACCCCGAGCTCGGCCAGACCATCGTCCGCGGCCTGGGCGAGCTCCACCTGACGGTCTCGCTCGAGAAGCTGGAGCGGAAGTACGGGGTGTCGGTCCGACGCGAGCCGCCGAAGATCCCCTACCGAGAGACCCTCACCCGCCGGGCCGAGGGCCGGTACCGCCACAAGAAGCAGACGGGCGGGCGCGGCCAGTTCGGGGAGTGCTTCGTGCGGGTGGAGCCGCTCGCCCGCGGCTCCGGGTACGAGTTCGTGGACAGCATCAAGGGCGGGTCGATCCCCAACAAGTTCATCCCCGCGGTGGACGACGGGATCCGGGAGGCCGCCGAGGGCGGCGTGCTGGCGGGCTACCCGATGGTCGACTTCCGGGCGGAGCTGTTCGACGGCTCCCACCACTCGGTCGACAGCTCCGAGCAGGCCTTCAAGATCGCGGGCTCGCAGGCGTTCAAGAAGGTCGCGCGGGAGGCGGGCCCCGTCCTCCTGGAGCCGATCCTCGAGGTCGAGATCACGACGCCCGAGGAGTACATGGGCGACGTGATCGGGGACCTCAACGGCCGACGCGGCAAGGTGCTCGGGGTGGAGCCGAAGGGGCACCTCCAGGTGGTGAAGGCGCACGTCCCGCAGGCGGAGATGTATCGGTACTCGGCGACGCTGCGGTCGGTCACCCACGGGACGGGCGTGCACACCCGGTCGCTGCACGGCTACGAGCGGGCGCCGCAGGACGTGACCCGGAAGGTGGTGGCGGAGGCCGGCGAGGGCTGAGCGAGCGGGGCGAGGCCCCGGCACACGCCCGACGGCCGCGGGTAGGACCGACATCGGCCCGGGCGGGCCGCCCCGTACCGGCGTCCAGTGCGCGGACACCAGGCACGAACAGGCGCGAGGGAGCAGTCTTGGCCGGTCACAACAAGTGGTCGAAGATCAAGCGGCAGAAGAAGAAGAACGACCGCGAGAAGGGTCGGGTCTTCGCCAAGCTCAGCCGTGAGATCGCGGTGGCCGCCCGCGAGAAGGGCGGCGATCCCGAGTACAACCCCCGGCTTCGGACGGCGATCGAGAACGCCGAAGCCGAGAACATGCCGAAGGACAACATCGAGCGCGCCATCCAGCGCGGCACGGGCGAGCTCGAGGGCGTCGACTACCACGAGTACGTCCTCGAGGGCTACGGACCGGGCGGCGCGGCGCTCTTCCTCGAATGCCTCACCGACAACGAGAACCGCACCGTCCAGGAGGTCCGCCACCTGCTGGAGAGCCACGGCGGCAACCTCGGCCGCAGCGGCTCGGTCGCCTGGATGTTCCAGCGCAAGGGCCAGATCCGGATCGACGCCTCCCGCTACGCCGAGGACGCGGTCTTCGAGGCGGCCGTCGTGGCGGGCGCCGAGGACGTCGAGCGCGAGGGCGACGAGTTCGTGGTGACCACCGCCCCCGACGACTTCCACGCCGTCCAGTCGGGCCTCAAGGAGGGCGGCATCGAGTTCGAGGAGGCGGACCTCGCCATGGTCCCCGAGTCCACGATGGCCGTCGAGGGGGGCGACGCGGGTCGGCTGCTGGAGCTGCTGGAGAAGGTCGAGGACCACGACGACGTCCAGAGCGTCTACTCGAACCTCGAGCTGGACGACGCCGTCCTGGCCACGCTGGAGGCGTCCTGACGGTCCGGTCCTTCGCGGCGGCGATCGCGCCCCGGACGTGAGGGTGCTGGGCGTCGACCCGGGCACCTCCGCCACCGGCTACGGGCTGGTCGCCCACGAGTCGGGCTCCTACCGGCTCGTCGAGTGCGGGGTGATCCGCCCCACCTCCTCGGATCCGCTGGCGCGCAAGCTGGTCGATATCCACGACGGCCTGCGGGAGGTGCTCGGACGCCACGAGCCCGACCTGGTCGCGGTCGAGGGCATCTTCTACGGTCGCAACGCCCGCACGGCCGCGGTGCTCGGCCACGCGCGCGGCGTGGCGGTGATGACGGCGGCCCTCGAGGGGATCGAGGTGGTCGAGTACTCGCCCTCGCGGATCAAGAACGCGGTCGTCGGGTCGGGCCGCGCCGACAAGGAGCAGGTCGGCTACATGGTCCAGAAGCACCTCGGGCTGCGCGAGCCGCCTTCGCCGTCGGACGCCGCCGACGGCTGCGCGGCGGCGCTCTGCCACCTGCTCGTCGGCACGGGGCCCCTCGCCGAGAAGGCCCGGGAGGAGAGCGCGTGATCAGCCGCCTCCGGGGCACCCTCCTGCGCAAGGAGCTCGAGCGGGTGGAGGTGCTGACGCGGGACGGCGTGGGCTACGAGGTCCACGTCCCCGGCCGTCTCCACGACCGCCTCCCCTCGGAGGGCGCGGAGGTCGAGCTGTACACGGCGACGATCGCCCGCGAGGACGCGCTCGAGCTGTTCGGCTTCGACTCGGCCCGGGACCGGGAGCTCTTCCGGCGCCTGCAGACGGCGAGCGGCGTCGGGCCGCGGCTCGCGCTGGCGCTGCTCGGCGAGCTGCCCGGTTCCCGCGTGGTGCGGGCGATCCGGGCCAAGGACCACGACGTGCTGCGGACCGTGACCGGGGTGGGCAAGAAGACGGCCGAGCGGATCGCCGTGGAGCTGGCGGACAAGCTGGACGACCTTTCGGCCCCCGAGGCCGCCGGGGAGGCGCCCACCCGGACGGACTCGGCGGTGCAGGCGCTGCGGGCCCTCGGCTACGGCGCCCGGGAGAGCGAGGAGGCGGTGCACGAGGCGCGGAAGGGTCGCGACGACGACGAGGTCGGGACCGAGGAGCTGGTGAAGCTGGCGCTCCAGCACGTATGAGCGGCGACGACGCGACGAACGGGCGAGCCGAGATCACGACGCCCGAGGCGCTCGAGGGCGAGGGCGGCCCGGAGCGGTCCCTCCGCCCCCAGCGGCTGTCGGAATTCGTGGGACAGGAGAAGGTCAAGGGCAGCCTCGAGGTCTACGTCGAGGCGGCGAAGGGGCGCGGCGAGTCGCTCGACCACACCCTCTTCTACGGCCCGCCGGGGCTCGGCAAGACCACGCTGGCCCGGCTCCTCGCCCGCGAGCTCGGGGCGGACATCAAGCTCACGTCGGGCCCCGTCCTGGAGAAGCCGGGGGACCTCGCCGGCGTCCTGACCAGCCTCGAGCGCGGCGACCTCGTCTTCATCGACGAGATCCACCGGCTGCGTCCCGTCATCGAGGAGTTCCTCTATCCCGCCATGGAGGAGTATCGCTTCGAGATCCGGCTCTGCGAGGGGCCGCGGGCGCAGACGGTCTCGATGAAGCTGGAGCGCTTCACCCTGGTCGGCGCCACCACCCGGTTCGGGCTCCTCACCGCCCCCATGCGGGCGCGGTTCGGCATCGTGGAGCGGCTCGGCTTCTATCCCGAGGAGCACCTCCGGAGCATCGTGGAGCGGTCGGCGGAGATCCTCGGCGTGCCGGTCACCGACGAGGGGGCCGCCGAGGTCGCGCGCCGATCGCGGGGCACGCCCAGGATCGCCAATCGGCTGCTGCGGCGCGTCCGCGACTTCGCCGAGGTGGAGGGCGACGGGACGATCGACGCGGAGACCGCCCGCGGGGCGCTCGAGATGCTGAACGTGGACGAGTACGGGCTCGACGAGATGGACAGCCGCGTGATCCGCGCGGTCATCGAGCACTTCGACGGCGGCCCCGTGGGCATCGACTCGCTCGCCGTCGCGGTCGGCGAGGATGCCGGGACCCTGGAGGAGGTCTACGAGCCCTACCTCATCCAGGAGGGCTACCTGCAGCGGACCAGCCGGGGGAGGGTCGCCACCGAGCGCGCGTACCGCCGCTTCGACTACCGTCTCCCGGGGGACGACGACGGGGAGCAGTCCGACCTGTTCACGGCGGATGACGGCTGAGGCGGCCGACCGCCGGCCCCACCGCACGTCCGACTTCTCCTACGAGCTGCCCGAGGGGCGGATCGCCCGCTTCCCCGCCGACCGGCGCGACCGGAGCCGGCTCCTCGTCCTCCGCCGGGAGGCGGACCGGCTCGAGGACCGCACCTTCGGCGACCTCCTCGAGCTCGTGCCCGCCGGCGACGCCGTCGTCCTCAACGACACGCGGGTGCTCCCCGCCCGGCTGCTCGGGCGCAAGCCGACCGGGGCGCGAGGGGAGGTGCTGCTGCTGCGGCCGCTCGACGAGGAGCAGAGGCGGTGGCGGGCGCTCGTCCGTCCCGGCGGGAAGCTCAAGCCGGGCCGCGAGCTGGTGGTCGCCGACGACCTCACGGTCCGGATCCTCGACGGGGCGCCCGACGGCGGCCGGGTGGTCGCCCTCGAGGGGAAGGGCGCGCCGCGGGAGCTGATCGAGCGGCACGGCCGCATGCCGATCCCGCCCTACCTGGAGAGGGAGAGCGTGCCGCTGGACCGAGAGCGCTACCAGACGGTCTACGCGACGGAGGAGGGGAGCGTGGCCGCCCCGACGGCGGGCCTGCACTTCACGCCGGAGCTGCTCGAGGCCCTGGAGGCGAAGGGCGTCGTCGTGGAGCGGGTCACGCTGCACGTGGGGATCGGCACCTTCCGTCCGGTCGACGCCGAGTGGCCGGACGAGCACGAGCTGCACGAGGAGCGCTACGAGGTGGAGGAGGGGACCGCCCGCCGGCTCAACGAGGTGCGCGCCGCCGGCGGGAGCGTCTGGGCGGTCGGGACGACCACCACCCGAACCCTCGAGACGGTGGCGGGGTCGGACGGCGTCTTCGCGGCGGGCTCCGGCCGCACCGACCTCTTCATCCATCCCCCCTACAGCTTCCGAGGGATCGACCGTCTCGTCACCAACTTCCACCTGCCCCGCTCGAGCCTGCTCATGCTCGTGGCCGCGTTCGCCGGCCTCGAGCGGACCCTGCGCGCCTATCGCCACGCCGTCGAGGGTGACTACCGGTTCTACTCGTACGGCGACGCCATGGCGATCGTATGAGCGGTCGGGACGCGGCGGACGCGGCGGACGCGGTGGGCGCCCCGGGCGGCGCCGGCGACGCGGACGGGAACCGGGAGCCGGCGGTCGGCGAGTACCGGCTCGAGGGGCGCGACGGCGCGGCGCGCGCCGGCACGTTGCGGACCGCACGGGGCGAGGTCCGCACCCCCTGCTTCATGCCGGTCGGGACCCAGGCCACGGTGAAGTCGCTGACCCCGGGCGACCTGCGGGAGGCGGGGGCCCAGATGGTGTTGGCCAACGCGTACCACCTCCACCTCCGCCCGGGCGTCGACGTGTTCCGGCGGATGGGCGGGCTGCACCGGTTCATGGGCTGGGACGGGCCGCTGCTCACCGACTCGGGCGGCTTCCAGGTCTTCTCGCTCGCGAGGATCAACGAGGTCGACGACGACGGCGTCACCTTCCAGAGCCACCTGGACGGCTCCCGCCATCGCCTCACCCCCGAGCGCTCGATGGCGATCCAGGCGACCCTGGGCGCCGACGTGGTGATGGCCCTCGACGAGTGCCCGCCCGGGGGCGCGGACCGCGAGACCGCCCGTCGGGCCGTCGAGCGGTCGCTGGCGTGGCTGGACCGGTGCCGGCAGGCGCACCGGGAGCTGCGGGCGCGCGC
>CAZEUW010000029.1:0-16425 GCA_964515425.1 uncultured Gemmatimonadota bacterium
GCCCGGGCGGCTGCCGCCGCGTCGCCGACGAGGCGTCGGCCCGGCGCGCCGCGGACGGGGAGGTCCACGCGATCCGGTTCCGCGTCCCGGCCGGCGAGACGGCGTGGGAGGACGCCGTGCACGGCCACACCTCCTTCCCCAACGACAGCCTCGAGGACTTCGTGCTGCTGCGCTCCGACGGGACGCCGGTCTACAACCTCGCGGTGGTCTCCGACGACGTGGCGATGGAGATCACGCACGTGATCCGCGGGGACGACCACCTCTCCAACACCCCGAAGCAGGTGCTCCTCTACCGCGCCCTGGGAGCCGACCTCCCCACGTTCGCCCACGTGCCGATGATCCTGGGCGGGGACGGCAAGCGCCTCTCGAAGCGGCACGGCGCCGCGTCGGTGGAGGCGTACCGCGAGGAGGGGATCCTCCCCGAGGCGATGGTCAACTTCCTGGCCCTGCTGGGGTGGTCCCCCGGAGACGACCGCGAGGTCATGACGCGCGACGAGCTGATCGAGGCGTTCGGGCTGGACCGGGTGCTCAAGCGCAGCGCCGTGTTCGACGTCGACAAGCTCCGCTGGCTGAACGGCCAGCACGTGACGGCCGCTTCCGCCGAGCGGCTCGCCGGACCGGTGCTCGAGGGGCTCGCGGCCGACGGCCTCGAGCGGGACGCGGGCGCCGGGCAGCGCGAGCGGCTCCATGCGGTGATCGACGCGGTCAAGGACCGGGCGCGCACCGTCGACGAGCTGGTCCGCCAGGTGCGCCCATTCTTCGCCGAATCGGTGACCTACGAGCCGGAGGCGGTGGAGCGCTTCTGGGAGGACGCGGAGGAGGCGGCCGAGCGGCTGGACGCGCTGGACGCGAC
Source organism: uncultured Gemmatimonadota bacterium (assembly GCA_964515425.1). Taxonomy (GTDB): domain Bacteria; phylum Gemmatimonadota; class Gemmatimonadetes; order Palauibacterales; family Palauibacteraceae; genus CAYVFM01. The sequence goes on from CAZEUW010000029.1 coordinate 854, forward strand.
CTTCGGCGAGGTGGACGCCTGGGAGCCCGACGTGCTCGAGCGGGAGCTGCGGGCCCTGGCCGACCGGCGCGGGGAGGGTGCCGGAGCGCTGATCCATCCGCTCCGGGTCGCGCTGATGGGGGTGGCGGTCAGCCCCGGCATCTTCACGGTCCTGGCCCTGATGGGCCCGGAGCGGACGCACCGTCACATCCGGGACGCGATCGAGCATCTGCGGGCCGGCACGCCGACCGGCTGAGTCCGTCGCGCGCGCCGCCGAGGGGGGAGGAGGACCGGCGCCGGATGCGGGAGGCGCTCGAGCAGGCCCGCACGGCGGCCGGACGCGGCGAGGTCCCGGTCGGCGCGGTGATGGTGCTGCCCGACGGCGCCGCGGTGGCCGACCACAACCGGACGCGCGAGCGCTCCGACCCGACGGCCCACGCCGAGGTGCTGGTGATCCGACGGGCGGCCGAGCGGCAGGGGGACTGGCGGCTGGAGGGCCACACGCTGTACGTGACGCTGGAGCCGTGCGCCATGTGCGCCGGCGCGCTGGTGACCTCGAGGGTGCCCCGGCTGGTCTACGGGGCCTCCGACCCGAAGGCGGGCATGTGCGGCTCGCTGGAGGACCTCGTGCGTGACGCGCGCCTCAACCACCGGGTCGAGGTGACCGCGGGCCTGGAGGCGGAGGCGTCGGCGCGGCTGCTCCGCGACTTCTTCCGGGGGCGGCGGTGAGCGGGTCGGCCGGGGAGGTCGTGCTCGTGGCCGAAGAGCTCCGACCGCTGTGCGGCGAGGCCCCCGATTGGCCCGGCGGCCGCGGGACCGCCTTCGTCGCGGCCGACGAGTCGCTGCCCGCAGACGATCGGGTGGTCGCGCTCGTGCCGCTGCTCTCTCGCGAGCTGGGGCCGGAGGAGCTCGACCGGCTGCCGGCCCTGCGGATCGTGGCCAACTACGCGGTGGGCTACGACAACGTGGACGTCGCGGCCGCCCGCGAGCGCGGCGTGGAGGTGACGAACACGCCGGACGTGCTCACGGAGGCGACGGCGGACCTGACCTGGGCGCTGATCCTGGCGGCGGCGCGGCGGCTGCGGGAGGGGCTGGCCCTCGCCGCGTCGGGCCGCTGGGAGGGGTGGCGCCCCGACCAGCTCCGCGGCCTCGCGCTGCAGGGGCGCACCCTCGGGATCCTGGGCGCGGGGCGCATCGGCAGCGCTGTCGCGCGGCGCGCGCCCGGATTCGGGATGGAGGTGACCTACTGGAACCGCTCCCGGGAGGCGGAGCTCGAGCGGACGCTCGGCGCCCGTCGCGCTCCGGGCCTGGAGGAGGCCCTGGAGGCGAGCGACGTCGTCTCGTTGCACCTGCCGCTCACCGAGGACACGCGGCGGCTGATCGGCGCCGACGAGCTGGCCCGGCTCCCCACGCCCTCGGTGCTGGTCAACACCGCCCGGGGCGAGCTGATCGACCACGGGGCGCTGGCCGACGCGCTGGAGGACGGGCCGCTGGCGGCGGCCGGCCTCGACGTCTATCCGGAGGAGCCGTCGTTGCCGGAGCGGCTCGCCGATCGACAGGATTGTTTCGTGCTGCCCCACCTGGGCAGCGCCACCCATCGGGCGCGCGACGCGATGTGGGCGCTGGCGGCGGAGAACGTCCGCCGGGTGCTCTCGGGTCGAAGCCCGGCCACGCCCGTCGAGAGCTGAGGGAGGAAGGCCATGCACGCCGAGAAGTGGGCGCCCTTCGGAGCCGTCTTCGTCGCTCTCTGCCTGCTCGAGTTCGGACCCGCGACCACGGTCCTCTCGGCGCTGGGGCTGGGCGTGCTCCTCGTCGACGTGATCCTGCTGCCGCTGCTGGCGGCCCTGGCCGCGGTCACGATCTGGGCTCTGGCCGAGGACCGCGCCTATCACCGCGAGCGCGGGCCGACGCGGCTCGCGTGGGCCTCCGCGATGCTCCTGGTGGGCGGGTGGTGGCTGTTCGAGCCCGCGGCCTGGCTCGGCGTCGTCGTGCTCGCGGCCGCGGCGGTCTGGAACCTCGTGCTGGTGGGCCGCCTCAGCGAGCGCCGGCGGCGGGCGCGGGAGACGGGCCGGAAGGTGTGACGTCCGGCGTCACGCGGCGCCGGCCTCCCACTGGGGCGACTCGTCGTCCCGACGCCCGAGGAAGCGGAGGATCAGGAAGAGGAGGGTCGCGCCGACCAGGTAGCTGATCCAGGGCGGCAGGCCGAGGGCGGTCGGCACGTCGCCGACGGCCATGCCGATCAGGGCGACGGTCAGCGCGTAGGGCAGCTGGGTGCGGACGTGGTCCACGTGGTCGCAGGCCGACGCCATGGAGCTCATGACCGTGGTGTCGGAGATCGGCGAGCAGTGGTCCCCGAAGATGGCGCCCGCCAGCACCGAGCTGATCGTGCCCAGCAGGACCGTGTAGTGCGCGCCTCCGTCGAAGTCGACGCCCCCGCCCATCGCCACCGCGAGCGGGATCACCAGGGGGAGCAGGATGGCCATCGTGCCCCACGACGTCCCGGTGGCGAAGGCGATGGCGGCCGCCGTGAGGAAGGTGAGGGTGGGGAGCAGGAAGAGCGGGAGGCTCTCGCTGAGCAGCCCGCTGAGGTAGGCCGCCGTGCCCAGCACCTGCGTCACCTCGCTCAGCGACCATGCGAGCACCAGGATGACCACGGCCAGCACCATGGCCCGCAGGCCGCCCAGCCAGGCCTCGACGGCCTCCTCGACGGTGAGGATGCGCTGCCCCACGGCGAGCCCGACCCCCACCAGACAGCCGGCCAGCGAGCCCCAGAGCAGGGCGGCGAAGGGGTCGGCGTCGCCGAACACCGCCCACAGGCTCGCGCCGGGACCGGCGGCCGCGCGGCCGTCGAAGTAGAGGCCGCCCAGCACGACCGCGATCACGGTGAGCACGGGGAGGGCGGCGTTGTACCACCGCTCGGGGACGCCCTCCTTGGCGTCCATCGCGCCCCCGGAGGTGTCCGACATCAGCATCGCGTCCTCGCGGTAGAGGCCCTCCCCGCGGCTGGCCCGGTTCTCCGCCTCCCACATGGGCCCGAAGTCGCGCTGCGTCCAGATCACCATCCCCACCATCACGAGCGCCAGGATCGGATAGAAGAGGTACGGGACGGAGTGGATGAAGACGGTGAAGGGGTTCGCCCCCGTCAGCTCGGCGGCGAGCTCCGGGGAGGTGCCCGGCTGGCCGGCGGCGATGCTCAGCCCCTCGCCGATCATCGAGATCTCGAAGCCCACCCAGGTCGAGACGAAGACGATCGCGGCGATGGGGGCCGCCGTCGAGTCCACGATGTAGGCCAGCTTCTCCCGCGACACCTTCATGCGGTCGGTGATCGGCCGCATCGTGTTGCCGACGATGAGGGTGTTCGCGTAGTCGTCGAAGAAGATCCCCAGGCCCGACAGGTAGGTGGCGAGCTGCGCGCGTCGCGGGGTGGTGGCCAGCGGGCGCACCGCCTCCACGATGCCCCTCGTGCCCCCGCACTTCGCGATCACCCCGACCATCCCCCCCAGCAGGAGCGAGAAGACGATGATCTGCGGGTGGCCGCCGTCCAGGTCGGCGACGGCCGGCACCGCGAAGCGGTCGATCGTCCGCCACACGGCCGCGACCGGGTCCAGACCCGTGTAGAAGAAGGCCCCGAGCCACACCCCGAGAAAGAGCGAGGTGACCACCTCGCGGAAGATCAGCGCCAGGGCGATGGCCAGCAGCGGCGGGAGGAGGCTGAGCCACCCCGGCAGCCGCGTCGGGTCGGCGGTGGTGACCTCGCGCTGCTCCTCGCCGGCCTCGAGACGCACGGGGAGGTCGTCGGCGGCGAGGGCGACCTCGACCGTGCGCTCGGCGCCCGGCTCGAGCCGCCCGGCCGCCAGCTCGCGGCCGGAGGCGCCGACCAGCCGGTAGGCGACCGGGGCGTCGGGACCGGCCGAGTCCCGCCGCACCGTGAGCGAGGCGGGGACCTCGCCCAGCACGACCGCGGGGGCCTCGAGCTCGAGACCGCCTCCCCCGGCGGGCGGTGCGGCTTCCTGCTGCGCCCCGAGGGGAGGGGCCGCGAGCAGGACGGCGGCGAGGGCCGCCCCCAGGATCGTCTCCAGGCTCCGTCTCATCCCCTCTTCCCCCCGCACGGCTGCGCTGGGCCGATCCCTCCGGCGGCGAGGCCAAGCTAGAGCCCCCCTCACGGGCTGTAAAGCGGCGCCGACCGCCGTTGATCCGCCCACTCGGCGCGCCTATACTCCGGGCGACGGCGCCCGTCCCGGCGCCCGCTCCGTCACTCCAGACAGGCGAGGACTCCGCGCGCTCGATGGCCACCGGCGAGAAGATCCTGATGGACCGCTCGGCGGTGGAGCGCTCCCTCGACGAGCTGGCCGAGGCGGTGCTGGCGCGCGAGCCGGCGGGGGACGACCTGCTGGTCGTGGGCATCCGACGGCGGGGCGTCGAGCTGGCGGAGCGGCTGGCCGCGCGGATCGCCGAGAGCGCCGGCCGCGAGGTCGAGACCGGCTCCCTCGACATCACCCTCTACCGGGACGACTTCGCCCAGATCGGACCCCGTCCCCTGATCGGATCGACCGAGCTGCCCGCCGGGGTCGACGACCGCCGCGTCGTGATCGTGGACGACGTGCTCCACACCGGCCGGACCGTGCGGGCCGCGATGGACGAGCTCGCCGACTTCGGACGTCCCCGCCGCATCGAGCTCTGCGTGCTGGTGGACCGGGGCGGCCGGGAGCTGCCGATCCAGCCCGACTACGTCGGACGCGCCGTCGAGGTGGAGCCCGGCTGGGAGGTGGCCGTCTCGGTGCCCGACCACGACGAGGCGCTGGACGTGCGGCTCGTCCGGGCCGGGGCGGCGGCGTGACGGCGGAGCGCTCCTGGTCGGGCCTCGGCAAGGACCTGGTCGGGCTCGAGGACCTGACGGGCGACCAGATCCGGACGATCCTGGACACGGCCGAGCCCTTCAAGGAGATCAGCGAGCGGCCCATCAAGAAGGTCCCGGTGCTCAGGGGCACCACGGTCGTGAACCTCTTCTTCGAGCCGTCGACGCGCACCCGGATCTCCTTCGAGTTCGCCGAGAAGCGACTCAGCGCCGACACGGTCAACGTCTCGGCCAAGGGCTCTTCGGTGCAGAAGGGCGAGACGCTGGTCGACACGGCCCGCAACCTCGAGGCGATGCGCATCGACATGGTGGTGATGCGCCACACCGCCTCCGGCGCCGCGCGCTTCCTCGCCGAGCGGATCCCCTCCAACGTCGTCAACGCCGGCGACGGCCAGCACGAGCACCCCACCCAGGCCCTGCTCGACCTGCTGACGCTGCGGGACAACTTCGGGCGCCTCGAGGGCCTCCGGGTCTGCATCGTGGGCGACATCCGCCACTCGCGCGTCGCCCGCTCCAACGTCTGGGGCCTGCTGGCGGTGGGCGCCGAGGTGGCGGTCTGCGGCCCCCGGACGCTGATCCCGCTCGGGATCGAGGAGCTCGGCGTGCGCGTGTTCACACGCGTGGAGGAGGCGATCGAGTGGAGCGACGCCCTCTACGTGCTCCGGCTCCAGCTCGAGCGCATGAAGGCCGGCTTCATCCCCTCGCTGCGGGAGTACAACCGCGTCTTCGGCGTCACCAGCGAGCGGCTGGCGGGCGCCGCCGACGACCTCCTCGTGCTCCACCCGGGGCCGATGAACCGCGGCGTGGAGATCGACTCCGACGTGGCCGACGGCCCGCGCTCGGTCATCCTCCCCCAGGTGACCAACGGCGTCGCGGTACGGATGGCGGTCCTCTACCTGCTGGCCGGAGGTCGGCCGGAGCAGGCGGAGGCCGCCAAGCAGGGGGCCGAGTGACCCCCCGCCCGCTCGTGCTGCGGGGCGGGCGCCTCCTGGACCCCTCCACGGGACGCGACGAGACGGGCGACCTGTTGCTCGCGGGCGGGGAGATCTCGGCCGCGGGACGGCTGGAGGGGGTGCCGGAGGAGGCCGAAGTCCTCGACGTGTCCGGAAAGGTCGTCGCCCCGGGCTTCGTGGACCTCCACGTCCACCTTCGGGAGCCGGGCGGCGAGCACAAGGAGACGATCCGCTCGGGCGCCCGGGCCGCGGCCGCCGGGGGCTTCACGACCGTCTGGGCGATGCCGAACACCGATCCGCCGATCGACGACCCGGCCGCCGTGGGCTTCGTCCGCAGCGAAGGCCAGCGCGCGGAGGGGGCCCGCGTCCAGCCCGTCGGCGCCGCGACCGTGGACCTGGCCGGCGAGCAGATGACCGAGGTGGGCGAGCTCGTGGCGGCCGGCGCGGTCGCGGTCTCCGACGACGGCCACCCGATCTGGCACGCCGGCCTCATGCGGCGGCTGCTCGAGTACACGCAGACCTTCGGCGTGCCGGTGCTCCAGCACGCCGAGGAGCGGCGGCTCTCGGCCGGCGGCGTGATGAACGAGGGGAGGGTGTCCACGGCCCTCGGCCTCCGCGGCATGCCGAACGCGGCGGAGGCGGCGATGGTCGCGCGCGACTGCCTCCTCGCCGAGCTCACCGGCGGACACCTCCACGTGTGCCACGTCTCCACCCGGGAGGCCGTCGACCACATCCGGCGGGCGCGGGAGCGGGGCGTGCGCGTCACCGCCGAGGTGTCGCCCCACCACCTCGCCCTCACCGACGAGGCCGTCCGGGGTTACCGCACCGAGGCGAAGATGCATCCGCCGCTGCGAGCGGCGGAGGACCGCGATGCGCTGCGGGAGGCCCTCGCCGAGGGCGTCCTCGACGTGGTCGCCACCGACCACGCGCCGCACCATTACGAGGAGAAGGAGCGCGAATTCGACGACGCGCCGTTCGGCGTCGTGGGTCTGGAGACCGCCCTCGGCGTGGTCCTCCGGGAGATGGTGGCCTCCGGCCGCATGGCGCTGGCCGAGCTCGTCGATCGGATGTCGTGCGCGCCCGCTCGCATCATGGACCTGCCGGGCGGCACCCTGGCTCCGGGAACGCCCGCCGACGTCGTCGTGTTCGATCCCGAGGCGCGGTGGACGGTCGACCCCGACGCCTTCCTCTCCCGGAGCCGGAACACGCCCTTCGCCGGAGAGGAGCTGGTGGGCCGCGTGCACGCGACGGTGGTGGGGGGACACCTTCGGTACTTGAGGGACGACGCCCCCTCGCAGACCGAATCCAGGGAGGAGACCCGATGACGTCCGAGACCGCGCAGGAGGTCGTACCGCCGCGGATCGCCGAGCTCCTGGAGGAGCGATCGACGCTGCTCGCGTGGCTCGAGCGGCTGGAGGAGCGCCGCGAGGGCGTGCGTCCGGAGGTCTACGAGCGGGTCCGGGGCGACTACGGGGAGCGGCTGGAGGGGGTGGAGTCTTCGCTGGCGGGGCACCGCTCCGACCTCGAAGGGTCGCTCGCCCGCCACAGCTCGGCCGTGGCCGAGCTCGAGGAGGAGCGCGAGGACCGGGCGGCCCGGCTCGAGGAGGCCGAGCTCCGCCACGCGGTCGGCGAGCTCGACGAGGAGGAGTTCGAGGGGCGGGCGGCCGACCTCCGGGCCGGGCTCGAGGAGCTGGACGGTCGCCTCGAGGAGGAGCGCGACGCGGTCGGGCAGCTCGAGGAGGTCCTGGGCGAGCTCCAGGGCATGGAGGCGCTGCCGGAATCGCCGCGCCCCGACGCCGGGGCGGCCGGAGCGGGATCCGCCGCTGCCGGGTCGACGGCCGAGGAGACGGCCCCGGCGGTGGAGGCGACGTCGGAAGAGCCGGAGCCGGAGGTGGAGGAGGACGACGAACTCGACTTCCTGGAGTCGCTCGCCTGGGAGGACGAGGAGCTCGACACCCTGTCCCTCGTGCTCGACGACGAGGACGAGGAGGGGGAGGGCGAAGCGCCCGAGGGGGGAGGGTCTTGAGGCCCGCGGGGCGCGGGCCGCGAGGTCAGCCGGTGAGGCTCTCCACGTGGGCGGCGGCCTGAGACTTCTTGCGCGCGGCCTTGTTCGGGTGGATCACGCCCTTCGAAGCGGCGCGGTCGAGCGCGGCGTAGAGCCGGCTCAGCTCCTCGCGGGCCGCCTCCGGGTCGTCCATCGCCTGGATCCTGCGAAACAGGGTCCGATAGCCGGAGCGGACGGCCTTGTTCCGCTGGCGCCGCTTCTCGGACTGGCGAAGCCGCTTCTCGGCACTCTTGATCGTCGGCACGTCGGTTCTCCGTCGCTGTATGGGTCGTCGCGGCCGGCCGCACGGCCGCCGCGGAAGGCTCGAACGATAGCCGGCACGACCCTACCGATCAACCGATGAGCGGTTCCATCTCGCTGCTCCTGCTGATCCTCCCCGTGCTCCTCCTCTCGGTGGTGCTCCACGAGTGGGCCCACGCCCGCGTGGCCGTGGCCCAGGGGGACGACACCCCGCGGGCGGCGGGGCGGCTGACGCTGAACCCGCTGCCGCACCTGAGCCTGTTCGGGAGCTTCGTCGTGCCCGCGGTGCTGTGGCTCGCGCCCGGCGGCTTCATCTTCGGCTGGGCGAAGCCGGTGCCCGTGGACCCGAGCAACTACCGCGATCCCCGGCGGGGCGACATCGCGGTGTCGCTGGCCGGGGTCGGCGCCAACTTCCTGCGGGTGGCCGTGTCGGTGGCGGCCGTCGCCGCGGCGGCCCCCCTCGCCGCGGCCTCGGGCGGCGCGGCGGAGGTGGGGACCGCCGTGCAGCGCATGGCCCGGTTCGGCGTGCTCTTCAACCTGGTCCTCGGGGTCTTCAACCTCATCCCGATCCCGCCGCTGGACGGCTCGCACGTCGTCTATCGGCTGCTGCCCGCGGGGGCTGCCGAGCGCTACCGGGAGGTGGGCCGCTACGGCGTGCTCCTGCTCGTCGCGGCCTTCCTCTTCCCCGAGATCCTGAGCGTGGTGTTCGAGCCGGTGCGGATCCTCGACGAGTGGGCGATGCGGCTCGCCCGCTGGCTGGCGTGAGGGAGACCGGGATGCGCTCCGCGCCGCCGCGCCGACCCGAGGGGTTCGTCGAGACCGAGCCCTTCGTCGTCGAGCTGGACCGCTTCCAGGGCCCGCTCGACCTGCTGCTCCACCTGATCCGCTCGCAGGACATCGACATCTTCGACATCCCGGTGGCGCGGATCACCGAGCAGTTCCAGGCGGCGCTCGAGGCCGGCCTCCACCGCCTCGAGCTCGACGAGGCCGGAGAGTTCCTGGAGATGGCCGCGACCCTGGTGCGGATCAAGGCGCAGCTCCTCCTGCCGCGACCGGGGGAGCCGGACTGGGACGACGATCCGCGCTCCGATCTCGTGCGCCGCCTGCTGGAGTACGAGCACTTCCACGAGGTGGCCCGGCTCCTCTCCTCGAAGGAGGCGGAGCGCTCCCGCCACTTCGGCAAGGGCTACGTCGAGCCGCGCTCCAGCCCGGACACCGTGCTCCCCGAGCTGGAGAGCGATCGGGAGGACCTGCTCGACGCCGCCCGGGAGGTGCCGGCGCCGGCGCGCGAGGTGCAGCATCGCGCGCCCGTTCGCTCGGTCACGGTCGAGGAGAAGCTGTCGCTCCTGGAGCGGGTGATCCTCGCCGTCCGCCGGATCACCTTCGAGCGCCTCGTATCACCCTGGGGGAGCCGTCAGCACGCCGTGGCCTCCTTCCTCGCCTGCCTCGAGAGCGCCCGCCGCCAGGTCGTGCGGCTCGAGCAGACGAGCCGGTTCGGGCCGATCTGGATCTTCCCCGGCAGCCGTGCCGGCACCGAGGACGACGAGGAGGACGACGGGGAGGAGCCGACCGAGAAGGCGACGGCACAGGCGACGACGGAGGGGCCCGGATGAGCCCCGAACAGATCGTCGAGGCGACCCTCTTCTCGAGCCAGACGCCGCTCACGCCCGACGAGCTGGCCCGGGCCGACGAGGACCTGACGCCCGACCGGGTGCGCGAGGCGCTCTCGGAGCTGCGCCGACGCTACGACGAGGAGGAGCGTGCCTTCCAGCTCTACCAGCTCGGCGACGGCTTCCAGCTCCTCACGCGCCCGGAGTACGCCCCGTACCTGGAGCGCTTCGACTCGGTCCCCCGCTCGCCGACCCTCTCCGACGCGGCGCTGGAGACCCTGGCGATCGTCGCGTACCGACAGCCCATCGGGCGGGTGGAGATCGAGGAGATCCGGGGGGTCGGCTCCTCCTCGGTGCTCCGGACGCTCCAGGAGTGGGAGCTGGTGGAGGTGGTCGGACGGGGCGAGGGCCTGGGTCGTCCGCTGCTCTACGGGACGAGCCAGCGATTCCTGGACCACTTCGGCTTTCAGAGCCTCGCCGACCTGCCGGCCTCCGAGGAGATTCCGGTCAGCCTCCGGGAGGAGCCGCTGGACGTGGAGGAGGAAGCGGAACCGGCGGCGTCGGGGTCCGAGGAGGGCGCGGACGAAGCCGGAGCGGAGGAGGACGAGGGGCCGAGCGTGGACGAGGCGGTGCGTCGGATCCGCGAGGAGGCGGCCGGTGACGAGGCCGCGCGGGAAGCCGCGGAGGGAGCCGTCGACGTGGAGGCGGCCGAGCCCGATGGGTGAGCGCCAGCGTCTCCAGAAGTTCCTCGCCCGGGCGGGCGTCGCCTCCCGGCGGGCCAGCGAGGAGCTGATCGCCGATGGCCGGGTCGCCGTGGACGGGGAGACGGTCGACACGCTCGGGGCGAAGGTGGATCCGGACGCCAGCGTGGTCACCGTCGACGGCCGTCCGGTCGAGCGTCGGCCGGCCCGCTGGGTCGCGCTCCACAAGCCGCCGGGCAGCCTCTGCACGCGGGACGACCCCGAGGGCCGCCCGACGGTCTACGACCTCCTCCCGGAGGAGCTCCACGACCTCTTCCACGTCGGCCGGCTCGATTTCCTCAGCGAGGGGCTGATCCTGCTCACCAACGAGGGGGACGTGGCCCACCGCCTGCTGCACCCCTCGAGCGGAACGGAGAAGCGCTACGAGGTGGGGCTGGTGGCGCCGGCGCCCGACCGGCTGGCGGAACGCTTGCTGGAGGGTGTGGAGCTCGAGGACGGGCCGGCCGCGGCCGACGCGGCGGCGCTTTTGCCCGGCGCCGGAACCGAAGGGCCGCGGCTGCTGCTCACCCTGCACGAGGGCAGGAACCGCGAGATCCGCCGCATGCTGGACGCGCTCGGCGCGCGGATCCGGTACCTTCGTCGGCTCTCGTTCGGGCCCGTGGAGCTGGGCCGGCTCGAGGAGGGGAGCTGGCGCGAGCTGGCGGACGCCGAGGTCTCGGAACTGCGGGCCGTGGAACGAGAGGACGGGGGCTGAATGGACATCCGCGACAGCGACGTGGTGCTGCTGGGGGGAACGGGCCTGGTCGGGACGGCCATCGCCCGCCGCCTGCTGAGACGGGACCCGGCACGCCTTGTCGTCTCGGGGCTGCGGGAGGAGGAGGCGGAGGAGGCGGTCCGGGCGCTCCGGGAAGAGCCGGACGCCGAGGGCGTAGAGATCGTGAGCGAGCACGGGGACGTGTTCGTGCGGGAAGAGGACCGGGGCCGGAGCCGGTCGGAGATCCTTGCGACTCCCGAGGGCCGGGCCCGCCTCCTGGAGGACCTCTTCGGGCCGCTGGACGAGGAGACCTACGCCCGCTCGGCCCTGGCGGGGCTGCTCGAGCGCTACCGTCCGGACGTGCTGGTGGACTGCATCAACACGGCCACGGCCATCGCCTACCAGGACGTCTTCGGCACGGTGGACACGCTGCGCGAGGGGCTCGCCTCCGAGGAGGGCGTCCCGGAGCGGCCCGAGATCGAGACCCACCTTGGCTCGCTCTACCTGCCACAGCTCATCCGGCACACGCAGATCCTGCTGGAGGGGCTCAAGCGGGTCGAGACCCGGATCTACCTCAAGATCGGCACCTCCGGGACGGGCGGCATGGGGCTCAACGTCCCCTTCACCCACTCGGAGGAGCGACCGTCGGCGACGCTCCTCGCCAAGGCCAGCGTGGCGGGCGCCCACTCGATGCTCCTCTTCCTCATGGCCCGCACGCCCGACGCTCCGGCGGTGAAGGAGGTGAAGCCGACCGCCGCGATCGCCTGGAAGCGGATCGGCTACGGGCCGGTGGAGCGGGGCGGCCGACCGCTGCGACGATACGACGCCACCGAAGCCGTGCCCCTGGAGCGGGCGCTCGGCGCGGCGCCGGAGGGCTCCTTCGAGGACACGGGCGAGGTGCTCGAGTCCGTCTACCTCGACGCCGGCGAGAACGGACTCTTCAGCCTCGGGGAGTTCGAGGCGATCTCGACGCTCGACATGATGGAGTTCCTCACCCCCGAGGAGATCGCCGACACCGTCCTCGCCGAGCTGGAGGGTCGCTCGACGGGGCAAGAGGTGGTGGCCGCCCTCGACGCCGCCAGCTCGGGCCCCACCTACAGAGGCGGCGTGCTGCGCGAGGCGGCGCTGCGGCGGATGGAGGAGCTCGAGGAGGCGCACGGCGTTCGGTCGGTGGCCTTCGAGATGCTCGGGCCTCCGCGGCTCTCGAAGCTGCTCTTCGAGGGCGCCGTTCTCGAGCGGCTCTTCGACGACCTCGGGGCGGCCGCGGCCCTGGAGCCCGAGTCGACGGCCGGCCGGGCGGAGGAGCTGATCCTTGACGACGAGCGGCTCCGCTCGGACGCCCTCTCGATCGGGATTCCGATCCTGTTGTCGGACGGGGCGCGCCTGCTGCGCGGCCCCGAGGTGAAGGTGGCCGCCGAGCCCGGGGACGAGATCCAAGTGGACCGCTGGGCCGCCAGGGGCTGGATCGACCTCCGGCCGGCCTCCTGGGCGCGCTGGGCGGAGCGCTGCCGCGGCTACCTCGCCGAGCAGGTCGAGGCGCCGGGGCCGGACGCCGGCTCGCTGACCGACCTCGACGTGCGGGGCCGGAGCGGTGAGATCCGGCCGGGCGCGCTGGCGGGCTACGTGTTTCGGGTCGAAGACGAGGGGTCGCGCTTCAAGCGCTGAGCCCGGTCACGCCTCGTCGGGGCTCCCGTCGTCTCCACCCGCGCCGTCCGGCTCCTCGTCCCGGACGAGGGGCACGAAACGCGCCCCCTCCAGCTCCTCGCGGTCGAGGCCGCCGTCCGACCGCTTCCGGCAACGGAGGACCTGCTGCACGGCCCTGCCGCCGACGGGGGCCACGAGGACCCCTCCCTCGGCGAGCTGCTCGCGCAGCGGATCGGGAACCTCGCGGGCGGCGGCCGTGACCATGATGCGGTCGAACGGCGCCTCCTCTGGCCATCCCCGGCTGCCGTCGCCGATCCGGAGCCGCACCCGGTCGAGGTAGCCGGCCTCTTCCAGCGCCTCCCGCGCCGCCCGGTGCAGCTCCGGGATGCGCTCGATCGAGAAGACCTCGAGGCCGCAGGCGGCCAGCACGGCCGACTGGTAACCCGAGCCCGTCCCGACCTCCAGCACGCGGAGCCCTTCCTCCGGCTCGAGGGCCCGGGTCATCAGCGCGACGATGTAGGGCTGGGAGATGGTCTGGTGGTGGCCGATCGGGAGGGCGCGGTCGGCGTAGGCCTGTTCGACGTGGCCGCCCGGGACGAACAGGTGTCTGGGGACCTCGCGCATGGCGCGGAGGACCACCTCGTCGTCCAGCCCCCGGCGGGCGATCTGCCCGTCCACCATGCGCCGCCGGAGTTCGACGGGATCTTCGTCTCTCGACCGGCCGAACCAACCCATGAGTCCCGGTTGCCGCTGGAGGAAGCGGTCGCCTAGGTTCCGGGAAGAGAACCGATGCATCTTCCGATCCTCCGTCCCGACCCGACCGTATGAACCCTCCCACCGCAGGAGCCGCGCGACGCACGACCGGGCACGGATTCGCGAACCTCAAGGTCATCGACCATCCCCTGGTGCGGCACAAGATGACCCTCCTGAGGGACGCGTCCACGCAGCGGAAGCTCTTCAGGGAGCTCGTGGACGAGATCGCGATGCTGCTGGCGAGCGAGGTGACCCGCGGGCTGCCGCTGGAGGAGAGGGAGGTGGAGACGCCGCTCGAGCGAACCACGGGCGGCCGGGTCGACGAGGACGCGCTCGTGCTCGTGCCGGTGCTGCGTGCCGGGCTCGGGATGGTGGAGGGCTTCCGCCGGATCCTCCCGTTCATCAACGTCGGCCACATCGGCCTCCAGCGGGAGGAGGACACCCTCGAGCCCGTGGACTACTACTTCAAGCTGCCGCCCGAGCCGGAGGAGCGGACTTTCATCGTCGTGGACCCGATGCTGGCCACGGGAGGGACGGCGGTCGAGGCCGTGCGCTACATCCGGGACGCCGGGGCGACCGACGTGCGATTCGTCTGCATCGTCGCCGCGCCCGAAGGCGTGGGAAAGATGCGAGAGGCCCATCCGGAGGTGCCCGTATTCTCCGCCGCCCTCGACCGCGAGCTGAACGACCGGGGCTTCATCCTCCCGGGCCTCGGGGACGCGGGCGACCGCCTGTTCGGAACCTAGGGGAGGTCGGGATGGCCGGGACCTTCGACGTACGACTGGAGAAGCTGGCGGAGGCCAGCTGGGCGCTGCACGTGACGAACGGCTCCGGGTCGCCTTTGCCGGAGGTTCGGGTCGAGCTCGACGGCGAGCTCGTCGACGAGCACCCCGCCTTCGTCCACAACCAGCCGGACCGTGGGCGGGTCGAGGACCTCGGCCCGGGTCGGGAGCTCGGATTCCTGCTCGTCGCCCGCGAGGAGGGCCAGGGCCCGCCCTATCAGCTCCGGATCGTCCACACCGACCGGGACGGCGTCACCCACGAGCACTCCTCCCGGATCGGCTGACAGCGGCCGCACCGCGAGCGATCTGCCGTCCGGAGGGTTAGCTTTCGGGGTCCGGATCCGGCGCGCGGAGCGGACGCCGGGACGCTCGGGAGCCAGGACCGCGACCAGGAGGTGACCCATGCCGCATCGACGCACGCCCGAACCCGGCTCGGGAGGGGGCCGTCGCCCGCAGGTGCACCGCGGCTCCGACCTGGACCCGCACCTGTCCGGCGCGCTGGCCTACCTGCTGGGTCCGATCACGGGCATCCTGTTCCTGATCCTGGACCGACATCATCCCTTCGTCCGATTCCACGCCGTACAGTGCCTCGTCGTCTCGGTGGTGTGGTTCGCCGCCGGGCTGGCGATCGGCATCCTGGGCGTGCTCATCGGCTGGATCCCGCTGCTCGGCTGGCTCGTGGAGGTCGCGCTGGCGGTCGTCGTGTCGGGCGTCGGACTCGTCCTGTGGCTCCTCCTGATGGTGCGGGCCTTCCAGGGCGAGGAATGGGAGGTGCCCGTCCTCGGCCGATACGCCCGGGACTTCGCGAGCGGGGGCTGAATGAGTCGCGACGTCGAGATCCGATACCTGGAAGCGCTCGAGACGGCCCGGGCCGACCTGCGGCGGATCGCGGCCCGGACGGGCAACACCTACGCGGTGCTGAAGGGCCGGCTGCTGGGGGAGCGATCGGTGAGCGAAGAAGACGCGTGGGAGCTGGTCGACTATCTGCGCACGCGCGCCACGGAACTCGCCGACCGCGCCGACATCCTGGAGGAGGCGCTGGAGGCGGACGACGGCAAGGGCCCGTAGCTCAGCTGGTCAGAGCAGGGGACTCATAATCCCAAGGTCGCAGGTTCGAGTCCTGCCGGGCCCATGAGCAGAGCACATCTGAGCACGATTCTGTGCTGTCACCCGGAATCCCCGAGGCCGCCGCCGCTACGTCGGGCGGCTCCCGGCCGCGGCTTCCGAGGCGGCCTC
>CAZEUW010000030.1:0-16138 GCA_964515425.1 uncultured Gemmatimonadota bacterium
GCCGCCTTTGATCAGGACGCCGTTGCGGGCGGCCGCCGTGATGCCGCTGATGACGGCCACCGGCGTCGAGATGACGATGGCGCACGGACACGCCACGACCAGGAGCGTCAGCCCCCGCACGAACCAGACGTCGAAGGGGCCCCCGAACGCCAGCGGCGGCACGGCGGCGACGACCACGGCCGCCAGCGTGACGACGGGCGTGTACCACCGGGCGAAGCGCTGCACGAACTTCTCGCTGGGCGCCTTCCGGCTCTCGGCCTCCTCGACCATGTGGACGATCCGGGCCAGCATCGTCTCGTCGGCCGCGCTCTCGACCCGGATCCGGAGCGAGCCCTCCAGCGCCCGTGTGCCCGCGAAGACCTCGTCGCCCTCGACCTTGTCCTCGGGGAAGGACTCGCCGGTGATCGCGGACTCGTCCACCGCGGAGCCGCCCTCGACGACCACGCCGTCGGCGGGGATCGCCTCGCCGGGCCGCACGACGGCCACCTCGCCCACGCGGACCTCCGTCGCCGCGACGGTGACCTCGCGACCGTCCCTGAGCACGACCGCCTGCCGCGGGCTCAGGTCGACGAGCGCCTCCAGTGAGCGTCGGGCCCGCTCGACCGACCAGGTCTCGAGCAGCTCGGCCGTGGAAAAGAGGAAGGCGATCGCCCCGGCCTCGAGGTACTCGCCCACGCCCACCGCCCCGAGGATGGCGATCGTCATCAGGAAGTTCATGTCCAGCGAGAGGGTCCGCGCCGAGCGGACCGCCGCGGGGAAGAAGTTCCAGCCCCCCACCGCCGCCGCCGCGACGAAGACGAGGCCCGACAGATCGAGCGCGGCGAAGGGGAGCTGCGCCACGTGCGGCGTGGCGCCGAGTGCGCGGAGCAGCAGAGCGAGCACGAACAGGCCGGCCGAGACGTAGGTGCGGACGGCCGACGCGCTGCGCCAGGTCTCCGGCCCGACGTCGCCCGCCTCGTCGCCGTCGCGCGCCACGTAGCCGAGCCGTCCGACCTCCTCGCGGAGGCGCTCGGCGTCGACGAGGGCGCCGTCGTACTCGACCCGGAGACGACGGGAGACGGGGTTGCCGACCGCCTCGGTGACCCCCTCGACGCCGCTCAGGTGCTCCTCGATGCGGCGGACGCAGTCGGGGCAATCCATCCCCTGGATCCGGAAGTCGGCCGCTCCCACCCTCGTGGCGGTGCCGCCCACGGGCGCGCTACTGACGGGCGCGCTACTCACGGGCGTGCTCCAGCCCCGTCCGGAGGAGCTCCTCGACGTGGGCGTCGTCCAGCCGGTAGAAGGACATCCGGCCCTCGCGCCGGTAGCGCACCAGCTTCAGCTGGCGGAGCTGTCGGAGGTGATGGCTCACCGAGGACTCGCTGCTCCCGACCACCGCGGCCAGGTCGCACACGCACAGCTCGCGCGCCGCCAGCGCCTCGACGATGCGCAGGCGGGTGGGATCGGAGAGGGCGCGGAAGATGTCGGAGAGCTCGGCCAGCTCGGCGTCCGGCGACTGGCCTCCGAGGGCTTCCTCGACGGCCTCTGGATGGACGACGTGCGGGTCGTCGATGGTCGTCACGACCTTCCTCCTGTCTCTCCGAGCGCTCGAACGCCTGCAGCTGCATGCGGCGTCCACTCGCGGCACCAGCCTCCGTGGGCGCCGCGCCGGACGACCCAAAGTATGAACATCCGTTCATATGTCAAATCGTAGGATTGGAACGACCGGGTGGGCGGGCGGCCCGTTGCCGTTCGCACCCCTCTTGAACTCGAGTGCAAGAGGGTCGCGAGAGGGGGGACGGCGAGGCATGGTGCCCCTTCCATGGCCCTCTTCAGATCGATCTGAAGAGGGTGGTGGGAGGGAGGGCGGCGTGGCTCGTCCGGCGTGGGCGCCACGCGCAGCTCCTTCCTCCGTCCCTCAGCTCCCGCCGCCCACCCCGGCTCCGTCGGTCCCCGGCGGCGCGAGGAGCGGCCGTCGGGTCTCAACGTCGGGCGGACGTCTCCCCGTACCGCCGGAGGAGCCGGCGCCACAGCGTGCGCGCCTCCTCGATCGGGGAGCGGTCCTCCCAGCCCTCCCAACGCCACGCCACGCCGAGGGCCGCGGCCAGCTCCTCCGCCATCGCGGCCGCCGGAGCGTACGCCGTCGACGCCGTCGGGCCGGTGTCCGTCTCGGCGACCTTGCCGCGGCCCTCCGGTGTCAGCACCCACACCTCGCAAGCCCACCGCACCCGGTCGTCGCTCCCGCCGGTGCGGCGAAGCCCCGCGACCGCGACGCCCTCGATCGCGTCCAGGGGGAACGAGAGGGTCCGGCCGTCCCGGCGGAGGCGGCACTCGCCCGCGCCCCAGTCGAGCACCGACTCGCGCTCGCTGCGCGCCTCGGTGAGCAGGAACCCGTTGTACAGGAGGGTCACGACGAGGCCGACCGCCCCGACGACGAGCTTCCAGAAGAGCCCCACCTCGGCGGCGGCCCCCGTCGCCAGGGCGATCCCGGCGGCGATCGTGGGCACGTTCAGCAACAGCGTCCCCAGCACGGCCGCCCGGATCAGCTCCGAGCGGTCGAGGCCCGCCTTCCGCACCCGCACCGCCGTGCCGGGCTCCCACGCTTCGACCTCCCAGGCGCCCCGAAGGGCTCCCGGGTCGAACGGAGGAAGGTCGACCTCGGGGGCGGCGTCCGCTCCTTCGACCGCGGAGTCGACGCTCTCGTCCGCCGGGTCGGGGCCGTCGTCCGCGGACGAGGGGTGGAGCCGGATCCGTGCTCCGAGGTGATCGTTCCGCTCGACCGTCCGGCCCGCCAGGCCGAGCAGCCGGCCGACCTCGCGGGCGAAGGCGAAGAAGCGGTCGCGGTCCGCCAGCGCCACGCTCCGGAACGGGAGCGAGGTGGTCCACGCGTCCCTCGACCAGGGCCAGCGGCCGTCGCCGCGGAGCACCTCCAGTGTGACCCACGCCGCCGGCGAGTCCGGGTCGGTGTCGTCGAGCTCCACGGCGAGCGACCGGAGCTCCGCGCGATCGATCCGCGTCGTCCGACGGCCCCACAGGAAGTGCGCGTCACGGCAGGCCCGGACGCAGCTCGCCCCGCCGTCCACTTCGATCCAGCGGAGGCTGCCGATCGCCCGACCGAGGGCCCACGCCATTCCGGCGATCGAAGGGTACCAGGGAAAGAGCGTGAAGACGGGGATCGAGAGCAGCGCCGCGAGCCAGCTCCCGTCCGAGAAATGGTAGAGGACGACCGGCGGCATGACCGCGAGCGGCAGCATCGCGGCCGTGAAGAAGATCCGGATGAAGAGGAAGCCGACCGGACCGCGGCGC
Source organism: uncultured Gemmatimonadota bacterium (assembly GCA_964515425.1). Taxonomy (GTDB): domain Bacteria; phylum Gemmatimonadota; class Gemmatimonadetes; order Palauibacterales; family Palauibacteraceae; genus CAYVFM01. Next base: position 3,286 of record CAZEUW010000030.1, read on the forward strand.
TCGATCCGGATCCGTTTTGGCCCCTCGACCAGCTCGTGCTCCGGCCGGGGAGCCGTGACTCGGAGCCTCACGCGGGTCCGGGCCCCGGCCTTCCGGAGCGTGCACGGCCCATCGTACGGCCAGTCTCGGGAGGCGGGAACCCGGTCGTCTCGCGGGCCCGCACTGCCACGGATAGCTTCGCCGACGACGCGAGGGATCGCGCACCCACTCGGCCAGCGAGGGCTCGCACATGGCGTCGGGCAGGCGACGGCGCGTCTTTCGACCCACCTACCGTCCGGTGGTCACGCGCGTCCTGCCCGCCGTGGTCGTGCTCTCCTGGATGGCGTTCCCCGTCGCCGCCGCGACGATCGGCATGCCCGCCGCCGCCCTGTTGGGCGGCCTCGGCGTGCCTCTGCTCTTCCTCCTCCTCTTCCTCCGGGGCCTCGTCTACCGCGAGGTGCGCTTCGGCGAAGAAGAGGTCGTGGTGGTCCGCTACCTCCTTCCCGACGTCCGCGGTAGCTACGACCGGATCACCGACGTGGGGACGATCGGATTCCGGTTGGACGGCTTCGTGGTCGCGTGGCACCTCATGGCCAACCGCGACGAGCTGGCGTCGATCCTCGAGCGCCTCGTCGAGGAGGGCACGATCCCACGGCACCGGCTCCGCGGCACGCTGGATCAGGAGTCGGCCGAGAACCGGCTCGCCGTCATGATCGGGACCCTCACGGGACTGGGCGGCGGTGTGGCGGCGACGGTGTCGGGCCTGGCCCCCGCGGCCGTCGCGACCGACCTCTTCGTGATGCTCTGTGTGCTGGCGGGGATCTGTCTGGCGGCACCGGCGGCCCGGTGGGTGCTGGTCCGTCGCCGCCCGTCGCGGGACGGAGACTCTGCCGGCCCCCTCTCGAATTCGAGTTGAAGAGGATGTCCCCGCTTCACTCATTCCCGGTCGGACTCCGCGCCTCTGTCCGACCCTTCCTCGAGCTCGGCCAGGTGCACCAGCGCGTCCCCGCGGTTCACGAGAGGGTTGAGGGTGAGCCCCACGACCATCCCCGGGGCACCGGCCCTGGGGCGGGCCAGGACGTCCCCGAAGCTGTCGGTGATCCGGCCCAGCCGCTGGCCCTTCGCGACCCGGTCGCCGAGCTGGACGGCGGCGTGCAGGAGGCCGCTCCGCGACGCCCGGACCCACCGCGTGCTCCGCGAGAAGGCCGTCTCGGGCGCGGGCGTCGTGCCGGACGGAGATCCGGCCGCCGTTCCGCCCGCCGACGATTCCTCCCCGATCATCTCCAACGCCCGAAGCACCCGCATCGTTCCCGCCACGCCGGCCGACACCGCCTCCCGCGTGAACCGGCCCGGCTCGCCCCCCTCGAACAGGAGCACGTGCGCCCCGGCCGCGGTCGCCGCCTCCCGGAGCGAGCTGTCGCGGACGCGGGCGTGGATCGTGACCGGGGCACCGAAGGCGACGGCACAGCGGCGCGCCTCGGGGTCGTCCAGGTCGGTGCGGATCTGGGGGAGGTTGGATCGGCCGTCGGAGCCGGCGTGGAAGTCGATCCCGTAGCCGCAGCGGCCGACGATCTCGTCCATGAACTGACGGGCGAGACGCGAGGCGAGCGAGCCCTTCTTCGTGCCCGGGAAGGAGCGGTTGAGGTCCCGCCGGTCGGGCAGGTAGCGGGACTCCTGGATGAAGCCGAACACGTTGACGATGGGGACCGCGAGGACCGCGCCGGCCAGCGCCTCGGGATCGAGGCTCGATGTGACGCGCTGGATGATCTGCACGCCCACGACCTCGTCGCCGTGCACCGCCCCGCTGAGCCAGATTCGGGGGCCGGGCCGCCGCCCGTGGACGACCTCGACCGGCAGCGAGACCCGGGTCCCGGTGGGGAGGTGCGCGACCGGCAGCTCGAGCCGTCGGCGCTGTCCCGGCTCGATCGCCTGGTCACCGACCGTGAGGGGCTCGCGCGCGGGGGCGTCCCCGCCGGGCCGACCGGAGGGATCGGGCCGGTCGTCGGTCATCGGACCCCACCGCGGTGGTCAGCCCCAGCCGCGGTCACGCGTGCGCTCCCGTGCGGTGCCGCGGTCGTAGTGCTCCTCCACGTAGGCGACGATCCGGCCCGCCACGTCGACCCCGGTGTGCGTCTCGATCCCCTCGAGGCCGGGCGAGGAGTTCACCTCGATCACCAGCGGGCCCCGCTCGGAGCGAAGCAGGTCCACGCCGGCGACGCCGAGGCCGAGCGCCCGGGCCGCTTGGATCGCCGTCCGGCGCTCCTCCTCGTCCAGCTCGGTCGGCTCGGCCGTCCCGCCCCGGTGCAGGTTGGAGCGGAACTCCCCGGGGGCCGCGTGCCGGACCATCGACGCCACGACCTCGCCGCCGACCACGAAGGCGCGCACGTCGTCGCCGCCCGCCTCCTCGATGAACTCCTGCACGAGGATGTTGGCGTCCAGCTCCCGGAACGCCCCGATGACCGAGCGGGCCGCCTTCCGCGTCTCGGCCAGCACGACGCCCAGCCCCTGGGTGCCCTCGAGCAGCTTCACGACCAGCGGCGAGCCGCCGACGAGGTCGATGATCGCGTCGCTGTCCTTGAGCGAGCGCGCGAAGCCGGTGACCGGGAGGCCGAGGCCCTCGCGCGAGAGGAGCTGCAGGGAGCGGAGCTTGTCGCGGGAGCGCGCGATCGCCTGCGACTCGTTGGCGCTGAACACCCCCGCCATCTCGAACTGCCGGACGACGGCGGTTCCGTAGAAGGTGACCGACGCGCCGATCCGCGGGACGACGGCGTCGAAGTGCAGCGGCTCTCCGGCGAACATCACCTGCGGGTTCCGGGCGGCGATCTTCATGTAGCAGCGGAGGAAGTCCACGACCCGGACCTCGTGGTCGCGCTCCTCGGCGGCCTCCCGGAGCCGGCGGGTCGAATAGAGGTTCCGGTTCCGCGAGAGGATGCCGACCCTCATGCGTCCTCCGGGGGCGGCTCGGGCGCGCCCTCCGGGCGGGGCTTCGCTGCGTCCGAGCGACCGGGCTCGAGCTTTCCGCCGAGGTAGGAGCGCCCGGGATCGACCAGGAACCGGCCGCGCACCGCCTGGCGGCCGAGCAGCATGCGGAAGCCCATCGGGTCGCGCCGCACGAGGTTGAGCTCCATCGTCCACCGCTCGCCCATCAGCTCCACCTCGGTCTCGATGACCGGCCGCAGGGTCTCGTCGCCCGTGGAGGAGCGGACGGTCCGCCGGTCGACCAGCTCCGCCTCGACCGGGATGCTGACGGAGTCGTCCCGCTGCAGCGGATGGGCCTCGAAGCGGACCATCGGCCGGCCCTCCCGGGTGAAGCGCTCGAGGGCGAAGGCGTGGAGGGCCGAGGTGCGTGCGCCGGTGTCGACCTTCGCCTTGATGTGCGGGACGCCGAGGCCGGGCAGCGCGAGCCACTCGCGCCAGCCGATCACGGGTAGGCGGCCCTTCGGTTCACGTTTCATCGAGCCTCCCCGCCATGGCATCGCTCCGGGGCCTCCCCGCCGCGGCGTCTCCACCGTGGCATCCTTCCGGCGCTTCCATGCCGTGATCGTATGGCCCGCCCGACGAGCAGGCGAGGCTGTCGCGTCCTCCGTCGCCGCATGCTACCCTGACGGGCGATGGACCACCTCCGCCGCCGGACCGCCGTGGGCTCACCCGGAGTCGACTACCGCGCGAGCGGGAGCGCGGTCCCGGCCGTCGCCCGAATCCGTCCGTACGGGGGACGCGACGCGTGAGCCGCGCGACCTGCACCGTCGTGGTCCCCGCCCACGGTCGGCCGCGCGCCCTCTCCCGCTGCCTGGACGCCCTGGCGCGACTCGACTACCCGGCCGATCGCCGCGACGTGGTCGTGGTGGACGACGGCAGCTCCGATCCGCTCCGTCCCACCGTGGAGGCGATGCGCTCACGGGCCGGCCGCTCCGACGGGGAGCCGGCCGTGAGGTGGATCCGCCAGGAGAACGCCGGTCCGGCCTCCGCGCGGAACCGCGGGGCGAGCGAGAGCGGCGCGCGCGTCGTCGCCTTCACCGACGACGACTGCGAGCCCGAGCCCGGATGGCTCGGCGAGCTGGTCGGGGCCCTCGAGGAGGACCCGGGAGCGCTGGTCGGTGGCCGCACGGTGAACGCGCTGCCCGACAACCCGTGGTCGGTGGCGAGCCAGCAGCTCGTCTCGTACCTGTACGACTACTACCTGGAGTCGGAGGTCGAGCGCGACGGCCCGCGGCCCGGCGCCTTCCTGACCTCGAACAACCTGGCGGCCACCCGTGACACCTTCCTGGCGGCCGGCGGCTTCGAAGAGCGCTTCCCCGACGCGGCGGCAGAGGACCGGGAGCTGTGCCGCCGGTGGCGGGCGGGCGGCGGCCGGCTCCTCTACGAGCCCGGAGCGGTGGTCCACCACTCCCACCACCTCGACGCACTCTCCTTCCTGAAGCAGCACCACCGGTACGGACGGGGCGCGCGGCGTCTCCGCGAGGCCGCCGGCGCGGGCGACGGGAGGGTGTTCGAGGGGCCGGCCTTCTACGCCGGCCTCGTGCGCTGGCCGCTCGGTCGGCTCGAGCCGCCGGAAGCCCTCGTCACCGCGGCGCTCCTCGCCCTGTCCCAGGTGGCGACCGTCACGGGCTACCTCCGGCAGGCCCTCGGGGGAGGCGGCCGATGAGGGTCTCGGTGATCGTGGCCTCCTACCGGCCGCCCGGCACGCTCTGTCGCTGTCTGCGCTCCCTGCGGTCGCAGCGGACCGACCTCGAGCACGAGGTCATCGTGGTCGAGAGCTCCGGCGACGGGACCGCCGAGGCCGTGCGCCGGGACTTTCCCGGCGTGCGGCTGATCGCCCCGGCGGAGCGTCTCCATCCCGGGGGCGCCCGGAACCGGGGAGCGGAGGCCGCCCGGGGGGAGATCCTCGCGTTCGTCGACGCGGACTGCCGGGTGGAGCCCGACTGGCTCGAGCGGCTCGACGCGGCGCACCGGCTCCATCCGGAGCCTGTCCTCGGCTCCAGTTTGGCGAACGACAACCCGGAGAGCCGCGTCGGATGGGCGTACTACTTCGCCGCTTTCGCTCCCTGGATGACGGAGGATCGCCCCGACGGCCCGAACGGCACGGGGCGCGCCCTCGACGGCCGGCCGGTGCCGGACCTCCCGGCGAACTGCCTCTCCGTCGAGCGGTGGGCCTTCGACCGGTACGGCCCCTTCCTCGAGGAAGGGCTCTGCTCCGACACGGTCTTCAACCTCAGGGTGCGGGCCGCGGGCCATCGCCTGCTCTTCGTGCCGGGCCTCAGGGTATGGCACGTCAACCCGACCGAGGCGCGGGACCTGCTGTGGCGCCGCGTCCAGCACGGCCGGGCCTATGCCCTGCGACGCGCCGAAGAGGAGGCGTGGACGGCAGGGCGGCGGCTCCTCTACGCGCTGGGCGCCCCGCTGCTGCCGATCCCCCTCCTCGCGCGTCGGACGCTCGACGTCCTCCGCAAGGGCGTCCATCGGACCGAGTTCGTCCGCTCGGCGCCGCTGGTGGCCGTCGCGGTGGGTGCCTGGTCGGTCGGAGAAGGGCTCGGCCATGCGCAGTCGCTGCTCCGTGGCGCAGGGAGGCGCGACACGAAAGGGGCGGAGCGGGCGTGACGCCCCGGCGCCGGCCGCGGATCGTGCTGGCACGGAACACCTTCGCCAACGCGGGCGACGAGGCGATGCTCGCCCGCGAGCTGCAGCGTCTGCGCGACCGGTTCTCCGGGAGCGAGCCGACCCTGCTCACCGACGATCCCGAGGGCGCGGCCCGGCGACACGGCGTCGACGCACGACCGTCGGAGGTCGTGCTCGGACGGCCGATCGGGACGGCTCGGACGGATCGAGTGCGACGCGCCCTGCGCTCCGACGACGACGGCTCGCCCGCGATCGCGACCGTGGAGCGGTGGCTGCACGGCCCGGCCGCGCGCGCCTACCTCTCGCTGAGCTGCCGCGCCTTCGTCCGGAGCGCGGCGAGGAGGGCGGCCGGCCGCCGGACCATCGGGCTCCCGAGCCACCAGCGAGAGCTGCTGGAGACGGTGGCGGAAGCGGACGTGATCCTGGGCGGCGGCGGGCTGATCCCGTCCCTCCCCACCCTCTTCCGGCCCCGCGCCGCCCTCTACCGGGCGGCCGCGGAGCTCGAGGTCCCCGTGGTCCTCCACGGTCAGTCCGTGCTCCCGGACGACCGTGCTGCGGAGGCGCTGCGGTCGGTCGATCGCATCGTGCTTCGGGACGACACGGTCTCGCGTCGAAACGCGCGTCGGATGGGGGTCGAGGAGGACCGCCTCGTCGACGGCGTCGACCCCGCCCACGGCCTTGCGCCCGCCCGGTGGGAGGCGGTCGTCGAGCGGCTGGACGGACCGGCGTCGGACGTCCGGGCGGGCGAGTTCCTCGCCGTGAACGTCCGGGGCTGGGAGGGCCGCGCGCTGGATGCCGGCTACCGGGCGGTGGCCGGCGCGCTCGAGGCCTTCGTGGCGGAGCAGGGGGCGCCCGCGGTCGTCCTCTTCGGCATGCAGGGCTACCGTCGCGACCACGACGGCCGGGCGCTCGAACAGCTGGCCGCCCGCTTCGACCGCATCGATCCGCGTCGGCTCGGCGGCATCGGGGATCCGCGGCTCGCGAAGGGGCTCGTGGGCCGCGCGCGCCTGGTGGTGAGCGGCCGTCACCACGGCGCGCTCTTCGCCCTCGAGCAGGGCGTCCCGGCGATCGGGCTCTCGGTGGGCCCCGAGTACGACCTGAAGATGGGCGGGGTCTTTCGGCGCTACGGCGTGCCCGACCTCCTCGGCTCCCTCGTCGATCCGGACGAGGAATGGCTGCGAACGGCGCTCGCGCGTGCGGCCGCCGAGCGCCCCGCGATCTCGCGGGCTCTCCTGGCCCGCGACGAGGAGCTGGCCGCCCTCCGGGACGCGGCATACGATGAGGTCGAGGCGGTCCTGGCGGAGGAGGAGGCGGGAGCGGAGTGAGCGGACGGGTGAGCTCGAACGACGAGAACCGCGCGCCCCGCGTGTCGGTGGTGGTCGAAGGCTACAACGAGTCCCTGGATCTGGGCTCGGTCGAGGAGGTCATGGAGGGCCTGCGCTCCCAGCGCTTCCCGCTCGGGGAGGTCGAGGTCCTCCTGGTCGGGAGCCGGGACCAGTGCGCGCACTGGTCGGAGCGGGTCGGCGCGCCGCAGCCGTTCCGGTCGATCCGGACCGTGGAGGCCGAGGGGCAGCATTACTACGCGCTGAAGAACCGGGGCGCCGACGCCGCCGGCGGCGAGATCGTGGCGCTGCTCGACTCGGACGTGATCCCGGAGCCGCGATGGCTCGCGACCCTGGTCGCCTCGATCGACGGCGTCGTCGACGTCTCCGGCGGCCTCTCCCTCTTCCGGGGCGAGGACGGCCGCCCCCCGGACCATCCCGCGCTCAGGGCGGCCGCCTCGATCTCCTGGGGATTCGTGCTCGGGCCGGAAGCCGGCGACGGGCGTCTGGAGGCGGCGGGCTTCCTCAGCCACAACGTCGGGTTCCGTGCCGGGGTGCTCGAGCAGTTCCGCTACCGGGAGGACCTGGGGCGGACCTGCGGAGGCTCGTTCCTGTTCGACGAGCTGCGCGCGTCGGGGGCCCGGGTGCGGATCGACCCCGGGCAGCGGGTGGCCCACGTCTTCGAGGAGCGCTGGTGGCTCACGCGCCTCCACCAGCGATTCGGCTACGAGGTCCACCGCCTCAAGCGGCTGGACGACGAGGCCGCCCACCGCTGGGTGACCCGGTGGCCCCTCCTCGAGCCGCTCCTCACGGCGGCCTGGCACGTGGCGCTCGACCTCCGGCGCTGGTGGCGCTTCGGGCGCTACATCGGGACGGGAGCCGCGCGGCGACTGGCCACCTATCCCCTCGTGCTGCTGCTCTCGGTGGCCGCCAGGGGTAGCGAAGCGGTCGCCATGTACCGGACCCTCGCGCGCCCCCGGGCCATGGAGGCCTTCGCGCGCTCGAACTGAGGGCCGGGGTTGGCGTCTCACCGGGCCCATGGCGCGCCGTGAAGGCGCCGGGTCGCTTGGAGCGCCCCCCCTACAGCCGCTTCAGCAGGCGCCGGACGATCTCGAGCACGGCCAGGATGGCGAGCTTCCTCATGGACTCCTCCGTCGGAGTGGTGGGCGGAGAGGGCCGGGAGGACGACGTCGGCCCTCCGACCGGTCGTCCCCGGCCCTCCCCCTACGGGCCGGAGGGCGATGACGTTTCCGACCGCCGCCCGGCGCCTGGCCCTGCCTCGGATCGCGCGCTACGATGGTGCTCCCGTGCGCCGATTGTTGATCGACACCGACACCGCGTCGGACGATGCGGTCGCCCTGATCATGGCCCTGCGGTCGCCGGACGTCCGGGTCGAGGCGATCACGGTCGTGGCCGGGAACGTTCCCCTGGAGCAGGCCGTACGGAACGCGCTCTACACGGTGGAGCTCTGCGGCGAGCGGGTGCCGGTGCACGCCGGCGCCGCGAAGCCGCTCGCCCGACCGCTCGAGACCGCACAGTTCTTCCACGGGGAAGACGGGCTCGGCGACCAGGGCTATCCGCCCCCGACCGCCTCGCCCGCGGAGCTCCCCGCCGACGAAGCGATCATCGAGGCCGCCCGCGACCACCCGGGCCTGGCGATCGTGACGCTCGGCCCGCTCACCAACGTCGCCGCGGCGCTCCGACGCGACCCCGACCTGGCCGACCGCATCGGCCGGCTCGTGGTGATGGGCGGAGCCGCCTGCGCGGTCGGCAACGTCACCCCGGCCGCCGAGTTCAACCTGTGGGTGGACCCCGAAGCGGCGCGGGAGGTCTTCGCCGCCGGCGTCCCGACCGAGATGGTGGGCTGGGAGCTGTGCCGGGGGGACGCGAACCTCACCCGCGCGGAGATGGCCGCGGTCCGGGGCTTCGACACCGAGATCGCGCGCTTCGCGATCGACTGCAACGCGACCGCCTTCGAGGCCAACCGGCGCCAGTCCGGCGACCCCGGACTGGGCCTGCCCGACCCGGTCGCGATGGCGATCGCCCTCCGGCCCGAGCTCTGTGTCCGCTCGTCGCCGCACCACGTGAAGATCGAGACGGAGAGCGAGCTCACCCGGGGCATGAGTGTCGTCGACCGTCTGCACGTCTCGGGAGAAGGACGGAACGACGCGGCGTGGGGCGACGTCTCCCACCGCGACCCGTGGGTCGACGTCTGCTGGGAGCTCGACGTGGACGGATTCAAGGAAATGCTCTTCTCGATCCTGGCCGCCGGGTGAGGCTCCCGGAGCGGGGCGCCGCGGTCGCGGTCGTGGGCAGCGTCAACGGGGACCTGCCGGGCCGGGTCAGCCTCTCGTCGCGAGCGCTTCCGCGATCCCGAGCAGCGCTTCGCCGTCGAGACGGTGTCCGCCGCCGTACCGGTGGGTCCGATGTCCGATGCCGGCCCCCTCGAGCCGTTCCTCGACCCGGGCGACCGCGTCCGGCCCGAAGTGGGGGTCCTCGGAGCCGGCGACGACGAGGAGCTCGGCGCGGCGCATCCGCTCCGCGTGCTCCGCGAGGTCGAGGTCGGGCGGCAGGTGGCTGCCCCAGAAGGCCGCGGCGTCGATCCGGGCCTCGCCGAGCGCCAGCCAGCGGGCCAGGGTGTGCACGCCCTGCGAGAAGCCCAGCGCGACGATCCTCCCGGGCGGCGATTCGAGCCCCGAGACCACCGTCCGGTGCACCTGGTCGAGGTAGTCGACGTAGTCGCCGATGTCGGTGAGTCGGTCCTCGCTGGTCATCCAGGAGGCGCCGACCTTCCGCTCCTCCTCGTCCAGGTAGTGGCGATGCAGCCCCTCCGGCGCCACCAGCAGGCGGGAGCCGTCGTCGAGCGCCTCGAAGTGGCGGAGGAAGCGCGGCGCGGTCTGGCCGTAGCCGTGCAGGACGAACCACAGCTCCGAGGGCCCCGTCGGGTCGCCTCGCACCGCCAGCCGCTGCCGGCGTCGTATGGTGAGATGCCGCGTCTCGATCGACGATGCCAACCGGATCCCGCCTTCGCTCGATTCGGGGTGCGACGGAAGGGTAACGGGCCGGACGCCGCGGGGCATCCCGCGGGCCGGACGGCACGCTCGGTGCTCGCCCGGCTCGTGACGCGGAACGGCCGCGGATGACTTCGTGCGCCATGCGTCCCTCCCGCACGCTCTCCCCGGCGATGGCCGTACTCGTCGTCGCGGTCGCGGTCCTCCCGCTCGCCGGACAGGAGGCCGCGGGCGCCGACTCGTTGCCGGATCGTGACGCGACGCTCCGCGTCTTCCTCGACTGCCAGACCGGCTTCGGCTGCGACCGCGACTTCCTGCGGCGGGAGATCGGCTTCGTGGAATTCGTGCGCGACCGCGCCGCGGCGGAGGTCCACGCCCTGGTGACCAGCCAGTCCACCGGCGGGGGCGGTCGAAGCTTCACGCTCTCCCTCCTCGGCCGGCAGCGGTTCGAAGGCCTCGACGACGAAATCCGATTCTCCGTCCGGGCCAACCTCGCCGACGAGCGGGTGCTCCAGCGGACGGCCCGGCGCCTGGGGCTCGGGTTGGCCCGCTACGCGGCGCGGACCGCGGACGCCGGGCGCCTCCGGATCGCCGTCGAGGGGGGCGTACGGGAGCCGTCGCGGGTGTCCCCCGCGGAGGACCCGTGGAACTTCTGGGTGTTCGAGGTCGGTCTCAGCGCCGGCCTCTCCGGCGAGGAGCGGAGCTCGTCGATCCGGCTGTCGGGCGACGCCTCCGCCAACCGTGTCACCGAGGACCTCAAGCTCGAGCTCGATCTCGAGGGGGACTACTCGGAGAGGGATTTCGAGGTGGACGACACGACGAGGGTGACGAGCCTCCGGAGGAGCTACGAGGCGGAGGGACTCGCGGTGTGGAGCCTCGGGCCGCACTGGTCCGCCGGCGTCCAGGCGTCGGCGGAGCAGTCGAGCTTCCGGAACCAGGAGCTGGGCCTGCGGCTCGCTCCGGGGGTCGAGTACAACCTCTTCCGCTACGAGGACTCCGAGCGCAAGCAGCTGAGCTTCCTGTACACGGTGGGGCCCGAGTACTTCGACTGGAAGGAGGAGACCCTGCTGGGCGAGACCTCGGAGTTGCGCGCCCGCCAGCGGCTGGAGGTGTCGCTCAACGTCCGGCAGCCGTGGGGCTCGTCGAACGGGCGGTTCGAGGCCTCCAGCTTCCTCCACGACCGCGCCAGCCACCGCCTCGAGCTCTTCGGGGGCCTGAGCCTCCGGGTCACCGAGGGCCTGTCGGTGAACGTCTTCGGAAGCGCCGCCCGGGTGCAGGACCAGATCAACCTGCCGGCGGGCGACGCGACCGAAGAGGAGATCCTGCTCCGGCTGCGGGAGCTCCGCACGGACTTCCGGTACTCCCTGTCCGTCGGCTTCGGCTACACCTTCGGATCCATCTACAGCAGCGTGGTGAACCCGCGGTTCTGAGCCGTCGGCCGGCGGTCAGCCGCCCTGCCGCCCGAAGGTCACGCTCCCGCTGAAGGTCTCCGCGGAGACGCGGACGCCGCCCGAGCCCACCGTGTGGCGGTAGCTGCGCTCGGGGGTGTACTCGCCGTCCCGCTGCACCTCGCCGCCGAAGGCGCTCTCGATGCTCCCCGAGAAGGTCTCGGCCTCGAGCACCGCGTTCAGGCCGGACGGGAGGTGCAGCACCACGTCGCCGCTGTGGGACTCGAAGGAGAGCGAAGCGCTCGACGCCGGCGTGCCGCGGAACTCGATGCCGCCCGACACCGTCTCGGCGTCGACCGCCTCCACGGGGGCGTCGGTCCGCACGTCGAGGTTCCCGGACACCGACTCGACCTTCACCACGCCGCCGGCCACCCGGATGATCACGTCGCCGTTCACCGACCCGGCCCGCGTCTCGTCGGAGCGCGGCGCCCGCACGTCCACGGTGCCGTTCACGGCCTCCGCCTCGACCGAGGTGGACGGGCCGCTGTAGGTGATGTCCCCGTTCACGGTCTCCAGGCTGACCGCACCCGCCACGTCCTCGACGGTCAGCGGTCCGTTGACGACCTCCACCTCGACCGAGGCGCCCCGCGGCACGGTGACGGTGAGCGGGCCGGGATCGGGCCGATCCCGCCCGTGGTCCCGCTCGACGTCGTCGCGGGGCTCCAGCTCGATGGCGACCGAGCCGTCCTCGCCCCGCTCGAAGGTGAACTCCTCGTACTCGGCGTTCATCGATCCCCGCACCCGTACCTCCGAGCGGTCCCAGCCGGTCACGCGCACCTCGCGCACGACGACGTCGACCTCCACGGAGGCGCCGGCGTCCACCGCGCGCGTCTCGTCGATCTGCCGCATCGCGGCGTCCTGGGCGCTCGCCGGGGCCGGCGTGCCCACGAGGGCCAGGCCGACCACCGCGGCCGCCGCCGCGACCACCCCTCCGATCCTCGTCTCCGTCCAGCCTTTCGCTCCGGTCTCCATCGTCCGACTCCTCTCGTTCTCGGGTACCGTGTCCCGTGTGGTGTCACGTCGTACCGGTCGTCGCACCGTTCGCCGCACCGGCCGTCTAGAGCTGCGAGGTCAGCCGCACCGACCGCCGCAGCATCTCCACCTTCCGCTGATAGCTCCGCTCCAGGGCCCTGACGCGCTCCGCGCTCGTCGGATCGTCCACCAGCGCGCTCTCCGCCTCCGCGATCGCCGCGTCGATGATCCCCAGGTTGCGCTCGAGCACATCGCGGGTCTCGGGCGCCAGCCGCTCGCCGCGCGCCTCGAGCAGGGCGGAGAGCCGCTCCACCGCCGGCGCGTAGCCCTCCTGCACCTCCTCCAGACCGGCCGGCCGCGCGACCTCCTCCCCGGACGCGGCCGCGGGGGCGTCCCCCACCGCGACCGGCGCGTCGGAGGGCGGGGCGGGGCCGTCGGCGAGCCACAGCGTCGCCCCGGCGGTCACCGCCATCAGCACCGCCGCGGCGGCGGCCAGCCAGGGCGC
>CAZEUW010000031.1:0-16058 GCA_964515425.1 uncultured Gemmatimonadota bacterium
TGCCCGAGCGGGCCCCGGGGCCGCCGTGGGCGCCGGGCCTGCTCTTCCCGATCTTCCAGGGGGCCTCCTTCTCCGACCTGCGGAAGGAGTCGCTCGAGCGCACCCTGCAGCGCGGACCCTGGCCCGGGCTCGGGATCGGCGGCCTCTCGGTCGGGGAGCCGAAGGAGGTCACCTTCGAGATCCTCGAGGCGTGCGAGCCGCTCCTTCCGCCGGACGTGCCCCGGTACCTGATGGGCGTGGGCTATCCCGAGGACGTCCTCGAGGCGGTCCGGCGGGGCGTGGACCTGTTCGACTGCGTGGCCCCGACCCGCAACGGACGGAACGGGACCGCCTTCACGTCGCTCGGGAAGGTGAACGTCCCGGTCGCCCGGTTCGCCGACGACCCCCGGCCGCTCGACCCGGAGTGCTCCTGTCCCTGCTGCGCCGGCTACTCCCGCGCCTACCTGCGGCACCTGTTCGTGATGGACGAGCTGCTGGGGCTGCGGCTCCTCTCCCTCCACAACGTCCACTTCCTGCTGGATTTGACTTCACGGGCGCGGCGGGCGATCCTGCGGGGCGAGTTCGCCGACTGGTCCCGGAGGTGGCTCGAGCGCTACCGCGAGGGGCAGGTCTGACGCCCGCCGGCCCGTCTCCGGGAGCACTCGTCCACGAACAGAGAGGTCCGACGTGAACACCCAAATGCTCGCCGTCCTCATGGCTTCGGGCGAAGGCGCGCCGAACCCCTGGGGAACGATCATCATGTTCGCCGCGATCTTCGCCATCTTCTACTTTCTGCTGATCCGCCCGCAGCGGAAGCAGCAGCAGGAGCACGAGGAGATGGTCGAGAGCCTGGAGAAGGGCGACCGGGTCGTCACGGTCGGCGGGATCATCGGCGAGATCATCCACATCGAGGGCGACCGCCTCGTCGTGAAGACCTCCGGCGACACCCGCGTCGACCTCGAGCGGAGCAAGGTCGGCCGGAAGCTCGGCGACGAGGCGTCGGACGAGAGCTGAACCCGGACGTCCGATCGGACTTCCAGAGCGCGAACCCGACCGGGGCACGATGGCCGAGCGAGAGATCCGACTGCTGGGAGACCCCGCGCTCCGCGAGCGGTGCGAGCCGGTCGAGGCGTTCGACGAGGAGCTGCGTCGGCTCGCCCGGGACCTCCTCGACACGATGTACGCCGCCGAAGGGGTGGGGCTGGCGGCCCCCCAGGTGGGCGTCCCGCTCCGGCTCTTCGCGTACGACGTGCGCGAGGCGGACCTGCCGGCCGGCGTGCTCGTCAACCCGGAGGTCGTCGAGCGCTCGGGGTCGGAGGTCGACGAGGAGGGCTGCCTCAGCATCCCCGGCCTGACCGCGAGCGTCGAGCGCGCCGCGCGGGTCGTCGTCGAGGGCTTCGACCCCGAGGGTGAGGAGGTCCGATTCGAGGCCGAGGGACTGCTCGCCCGCTGCTTCCTCCACGAGATCGACCACCTGGACGGGGTCCTCTTCCTGGACCACCTGAGCCCGCTCAAGCGGAAGCTGCTCCTGGACCGGTGGTCGAAGCGGGAGGCCGCCCAGGAGGCGCCCGCCTCCGGCACCGGTCTCTGAGCGACGGCGAGGCTCGCCCGGCGTGCGGGTCCTCTTCTGGGGCACCTCCGACTTCGCCCTGCCGACCCTGCGGGCCCTCGAGCGGCGCCACGACGTCGTGGGCGTGGTCACCCAGCCCGACCGGCCGGCCGGCCGCGGGCGGTCGCTCCGCTCCACGCCGGTGAAGCGGCTGGCGGACGAGCTGGGGCTCGAGGTCGTTCAGCCGGAGAAGCCCCGCGGCGACGCCTTCCTCGAGCGGATCGCGGCGCTCGACCCCGAGGTCTCGATCGTGGCCGCCTACGGCGAGATCCTCACCGAGGAGGTCCTGGAGCTCCCGCCCCGCGGCTCGCTCAACGTGCACGCCTCGCTGCTGCCCGCGCTGCGCGGAGCGGCCCCGATCAACTGGGCCGTCATCCGCGGCCACGACCGGAGCGGCGTCACGATCATGCGCATGGTGCGGGAGCTCGACGCGGGCCCGATGCTCCGACGCGAGGCGGTGCCGATCGGGCCCCGCACGACGGCGGGAGAGCTGTTCGAGACCCTCGCGGAGCTCGGGTCGGAGCTGCTGGTCGCGACGCTCGAGGACCTGGAGCGCGGCACGGTGGAGGAGCGCGAGCAGGACGACGACGCTGCCACCTACGCCCCGAAGCTCGACCGGGCGGCGGCCCGGCTCGACTGGTCGGCCACCGCGGTCGAGCTGGATCGCTGGGTGCGCGGCTGCGACCCCTGGCCCGCCGCCTGGTCCGAGCTGCGCGACGACGACGGCCTGCCGGTCCAGCTCTTCGATCCGACCCCCCTGCCGGAGGCTTCGCACGAGTCCGAGCCGGGCACGGTCGTGGCGGCCGAGGCCGACGGCGGGCTGCGGCTCGCGGCGGGGGAGGCCGCGCGCGCGACCGGCGAGGTCAAGCCGGCGGGCCGCCGGCGCAGGGAGGCCGCGGACTGGATCCGCGGCCGCGGCGTGGCGCGCGGCGACCGCTTCGTCTGACCGGGCCGCCGGGATCCGCCGCGGAGGGGCCGTGGACGCCGTCCCCCGCCTCCACGTGATCGTCCCGGACGCGACGGCGTCCGAGCCCGGCTTCCGGGCGACGGCGCTCGAGCTCAGGCGTCGCGCCGGGGACGCGCTGGCGCTCCACCTCCGGACGCGCGAGGTGACGGCCCGGAGGCTCCACGAGCTCGCGTCGGTGCTCGCGGCGGACGCCGACCGGCTCGGCGGCTGGTGCGTCGTGAACGGCCGCGTCGACGTGGCGCTCACCTCCGGCGCCCGGTCCGTCCAGCTCGGCGAGGCCGCCCTTCCGATCGGGGCGGCGCGGGAGCTGCTCGGCCCGCGGGCTCCGATCGGCGCATCGGTCCACTCGTCGGCCGGGGCCCGGCGCGCGGGCGCGGAGGGAGCGAGCTTCCTCCTGGTGGGTACGATTTTTTCGACTCCGAGCCACCCCGACCGGGAGCCGGCGGGCCTCGAGCGGCTCGAGGCGTGCCGCGAGGCGGACCTCCCGATGATCGCGATCGGCGGGATGCGGCCGGACCGGGTGGCGGCCGTCGTCGGCGCGGGAGCGCACGGCGTGGCCACCCTGAGCGGCGTCTGGGGTGCCGCCTCCGCGCCGGACGCCGTGGATCGCTTCCTGGACGCGCTGCGGGAGGCCCGATGAGGCTCGTCGTGAACGGCGAGGAGCGAAACGTCCCCGAGGGGACGACGGTCGCGGCCCTGCTGGATCGGCTCGAGCTCGATCCGGGCGCGGTGGTGGTGGAGCGCAACCGGGAGATCGTCTCCCGCGACGACGTGGCCGAGGTCCGCGTCGAGGAGGGCGACCGCCTCGAGATCGTCCGCTTCGTCGGCGGCGGCTGAACGGCACGTGGAGAGCACGATGGCGACGACCGAGACCGGGACGGGACGACGAGGCGGGCTCCGGGACGAGCCGCTCGAGGTGGCCGGGCGCACCTTCACGTCACGGCTCATCCTCGGAACGGGCAAGTATCCGGATCCCGAGACGACGGTGGCCGCGCTCCGGGAGGCGCGCCCGGCGATGGTCACGGTGGCCGTCCGGCGCGTCGACCTCGAGGCCGACGACGGGCTCCTCGCCCATCTGGACCCCGAGGAGTTCTTCCTGCTCCCGAACACGGCCGGCTGCCACACCGCCGAGGAGGCCGTCCGCTACGCGCGGCTGGGCCGCGCCGCCGGGCTCCACGACTGGGTGAAGCTCGAGGTGATCGGCGACGAGGAGACGCTGCTCCCGGACGTGGAGGAGACGCTGGCCGCCGCACGGACCCTGGTCGGGGACGGCTTCACCGTGCTCGCCTACACGAACGACGACCTGGTGTCGGCCCTCAAGCTCCAGGAGGCCGGCGTGGCGGCGGTGATGCCGCTGGCCTCGCCCATCGGCAGCGGTCTCGGGCTGCTGAACCCGGTCAACGTCCGGATCCTGAAGCGTCGAGTCGACGTGCCGCTCATCGTGGACGCCGGCGTGGGGACGGCGTCGGACGCCTGCGAGACGATGGAGCAGGGGGTGGACGGCATCCTCATGAACACCGCGGTGGCCGAGGCGGACGATCCCGTGACGATGGCCCGCGCGATGCGGCACGCCGTGGAGGCCGGCCGGCTGGCCTGGCTCGCGGGGCGGATGCCGCGACGCGAGTGGGCGGTGCCTTCGAGCCCCACGTCGGGCATGGTGGATTGAGGGGGCGCCCCCCCGACCCACGACGCGCCGCCTGGCGCGTGCTCCGCGACGTCGCCGGCGGCGCCGTCGCCGACCGCGCGGCCGAGCGCCGCGTCGCCGAGCTGGACCGCCGGGACCGGGCGCTCGCCACCGAGCTGGCCTACGGCGCCGTCCGGCTCCGCGGCCGGCTCGACCACGAGCTGGCGGCCTTCAGCGACCGCCCGCTCGATCGGGTGGACGCCGGCGTGCTGGACTGGCTCCGACTCGGACTCTACCAGGTCCGTGAGACGCGCGTCCCCGGCCACGCGGCCGTGGACGAGGCGGTGGAGGGGGCGCGCGCGACCTGCGGGGGCCGGACCGCCGGGTTCGTGAACGCGGTCCTGCGGGCCGCGCTCCGCCATCCCGATCGATCCGCGCTCTTCCCGGGGCTCGACGAGGACCCGCGGGGCCACCTGGCGACGTGGGGCTCCCACCCCCCCTGGCTGATCGACCGGTGGCTCGCCCGGTGGGACCGCGCCGACGTCGCCCGACTCGTGGAGCTGGACAACCGGCCCCCTCCGGTGACCGTGCGCCTGCCCCGGGAAGCCGCGGTCCGGGACGGGACGTCGATCGGCGAAGGCGTACGCCTCGAGCCCCTGGAAGGCTGGCCGCGGTGCGCCGTGCTGGCGGAGGGCCGCCCGGAGGCGCTGCTGCGGGCCCTTCCGGCGGCGGTGGTCCAGGATCCTGCGGCCGCCGCCGTTGTAGACTACGTGGGCGCGCTCCCGGGGGGCCCCGTGCTGGACGCGTGCGCGGCGCCGGGCGGGAAGGCGATCGGACTCGCGGCCGACGCTCCCGACGCCCGGCCCTACGTGGCGGCCGACGTCGACCCGGACAGGCTCCGGCGGGTCGCCGAGGCCGCCGAGCGGGCCGGGGTCGACCTCCGCTGCGCGGTTATGGACGGGACCCGACCGGCGATGCGCTCGGCCGGGGCCGTGCTGGTCGACGCCCCGTGCTCCGGCACCGGGACCCTCCGTCGCCGGCCGGACGCCCGGTGGCGGGTCGGGCCGGAGCGGCTCGAGGCGCTCGTGTCGCTCCAGCGGCGACTGATGGAGGGCTGCGCGGGGATCGTCCGTACGGGAGGCCTCCTGGTGTACGCCACCTGTTCGATCGAAGCGGAGGAGAACGAGGACCAAGTGGAGGGCTTCCTGAGCCGCCATCCGGAATTCGAGCGGGAGCCCCCATCGGCCACGGCCGGCGAGGATCTCCTCGACGAGCGGGGCGACCTCGTGATCCGGCCCTGGGCGCGCGGCACGGACGGCGCCTACGCCGCCCGCCTCCGGAGGAGGGCGGCGTGAGCTACCGTCGCCGGCGGGGGCTCGGCTCGCCGACGGCGTGGGTCCGCTCGCACCCCCGCCCGCTCGGCGTCGCGGCGGGGCTCCTGCTCCTGTTCGTCGTCGGCTACCTGCTCGGCACGGCCTGGCTCTTCCCGGCCACGGCGGCCGACGAGTCCACCGACCTGGTGGAGGTCCCGGAGCTGATCGGGCTCCCCTCGGACGAGGCGCGCGGCTCCCTGGAGGAGGCCGGCCTGGCCTTCCGCCTCGGCCCCGAGGTCCCCCACGGCGAGGCGGCGGCCGGAGAGGTCCTCGCCCAGAGCCCGCTCCCCGGCCAGTACGCGCGGCCGGGGTCGCCGGTCTCGGTGACGCTCAGCCTGGGACCCGCGCAGAGACGGGTGCCCGACCTGCGCGGCCTGTCCGGCGATCGGGGCCGGGTCGTGCTGGAGCGGCTCGGCTTCCGGGTCGCGACGGACAGCACGGGCTCGCCGGTCGAGCGGGGCCGCGTCGTGGGCACCCGACCCGAGACGGGCGAGGAGCTCACGTTGCCAGCGGAGGTGACCCTCGTGCTGAGCCACGGCCCGGCCGTGGTGGAGGTCCCCGACCTGGACGGGGTCCACGTCGACGACGTGCGTGACCGCCTCGACGAGGCCGGCCTGGCGCTCGGCGAGGTCCGCTACGACTCGGCGGCCTACGCCGCCCCCGGACGTGTCGTGGGCCAGTCCCCGTCGCCCGGCTACGCGCTGCGGGTCGGCGGCAGGGTCTCGGTGCGGGTGGCGGGCCGCCGTCCGCCGGCGGACGCCGAGCCCGGCGGCGGGGGCTGAGAATGGACTGGCGGAGCGCGCTCACGGACAACTGGCCGTACAAGGTCGCTTCCCTGGTGCTCGCCGTGCTCCTGTGGCTGAACGTCACCGCCGAGGAGGGGGGCGAGTTCTCCCTGCCCACCGAGGTCCGGGTGGAGGTGGCCGACAGCGGCTGGGTCGCGGTGAGCGTGGAGCCCGGGACGGTCGAGACCGTCTTCCGGGGGAGGCGCGGCATCTTCTTCCCGGGCGAGCTCCCGGTCGTCCGGCACGTCATCGAGACGGTCACCGCGCCGCGGATGCGGCTCGACCTCACGCCCCGGATGGTGAGCGGGATCGACGGGGACGTGAACCTGAACCCGGTGGCGCTGCGGCCCCAGACGGTCGAGGTCGAACTGGAGCCCCTGGTGACCCGCAAGGTCGCCGTCGCGCCGCGCCTGGAGCTCTCCGCCGCGGACGGCTACTCGCTGGTGCCGCCCGTGCTGATGCAGCCCGAGAGCGTCACGGTCCGGGGGCCCGAGTCGGCCGTCTCCTCGCTCGACTCGGTGGAGACCGAGCGGGCGGCGCTCGAGGACCTCCAGCGTACGGTCACGCGGGAGCTCCAGCTCGAGCTGCCGCCGGGGCTCGAGCAGGTGAGCTGGTCGCCCACGACGATCCTCGCCACCGTCGAGGTGGACAGCACGTCCCGGCGCAGCTTCGTGCTCCCGCTGGCGCTCGGCGGGGACGCCGGATCGGAGGTCGTCGCCGGGATCGACTCGGTTCGGGTCACGGTCAGCGGCGCGGCCGCCCTGGTACGGAACCTGTCGGTCGAGTCCGTCCGCGCCCTGCTCGTGGTCGACAGCGTGCCGCCCGGCGAGCTGAGCGTACCGGTCGAGGTGGAGCTCCCCGCCGAGAGCCCGCTCCGGGGCGCCGCCGAGCCGTCCCGCGTCACCGTCCGTCCGAGCGGTCGGGCCCCGGGCGCCGGCGAGGGTGGACGGTGAGCGGCGGGTCCCGCGGCGCCATCCTGGGCGTCGAGACCTCCTGCGACGAGACCTCCGCGGCCGTCGTCCGGGACGGCGAGCTGCTGGGCCAGGTGATCGCGACCCAGGACGCGCACGCGGCCTACGGCGGCGTCGTCCCGGAGATCGCGGCCCGCGCCCACCTGCGGCAGCTCGACCGGGCGGTCACGACGACCCTCTCCGAAGCGGGGCTGGCGCCCGACCGGCTCGGCGGCGTCGGGGTGACGGCCGGCCCCGGTCTGGTGGGGGCGCTCCTGGTCGGGGTGAACTGGGCGAAGGCGTACGCCTACGGACTCGGCTGCCCGCTGCTCGGCGTCCACCACATGGAGGCCCACCTGTTCGCGAACTCCCTCGAGCGGCCCGACGCTGCGCCCCCCTTCGTCGCGCTCCTCGTCTCGGGCGGCCACACGCTGCTGCTGCACGCACGACGGTGGGGACGCTACGAGCTGCTGGGCGAGACGCGGGACGACGCGGCCGGGGAGGCGTTCGACAAGGCGGCGCGCCGCCTGGGGCTGGGCTACCCCGGAGGTCCGGAGATCGAGCGGCTCGCCCGACAGGGCCGGCCGGGGCGGGAGCGGCTCCCCCGCCCGATGCTCTCGCCGTCCGACGGACCCGGCGACCCGGCCTACCTCGATTTCTCCTTCAGCGGCCTCAAGACGGCGCTCGCCGTGCGGGCGTCGGAGCTGGAGGAGGAGGGGGGCGAGCGGGCGCTCGAGGAGGCGGCGGCGGACCTGGCCGCGGAGTTCCAGGCCGCCGTCGTCGAGGTTCTCGTGGCCAAGACGCGGCGCGCGGCGGAGCTGGCCGGCTGCTCCCGCGTGCTCCTGGGGGGCGGCGTGGCCCGCAACGGACCGCTCCGGGAGGCGATGGCGGGGGCGCTCGGTCCGGAGGGCGAGCTGTTCGCTCCCGGGCCCCGGCTCGCGACCGACAACGGCGCCATGGTGGCGCGGCTGGCGGAGCATCGCATGGCGGCGGGCGAGCGGAGCGGGTGGGACCTCAACGCCGATCCCTCCCTCCCGTTCCCCGGCCTGGAGCGCCGGACGCCCTCCCCGGCGCGCGCCGGCTGACCGGAGGCCGGGCCCGTGCTCCACGACGTGCTGACCCTGGATCTGCCGCTGCTCGGCGAGGTGACCATCACCTCGTTCGGCGTGATGAT
This sequence comes from uncultured Gemmatimonadota bacterium, assembly GCA_964515425.1. Classification (GTDB taxonomy): domain Bacteria; phylum Gemmatimonadota; class Gemmatimonadetes; order Palauibacterales; family Palauibacteraceae; genus CAYVFM01. Next base: position 8,462 of record CAZEUW010000031.1, read on the forward strand.
GGTGATCGCCTTCCTGGCGGCCACCGCGGTGATGCGCCGTCGCCTGAACGAGCTGGGGAGGGACCCCCGGCTGGCCGACGACGTGATGGTCGCCTCGCTCGTGGGCGGACTGTTGGGGGCGAAGCTCTACTTCGTCGCGCTCTACTGGCAGATCAGCCCGGCGGGACCCTGGTCGCTGCTCTTCTCGAGGGGCGGCCTGGTCTGGTACGGCGGCCTGGCGGGGGGCGCGGCGGCCGTGGTCTGGATGGTGTGGCGACGCGAGGGGACGTCGATCCCGTTCGTGGCCGACCTGGCCGCGCCGGCGCTGGCGCTGGGCTACGGCATCGGCCGGATCGGCTGCTTCCTGGTGGGGGACGATTACGGCCGGCCGACGGACAGCTGGGTCGGGATCGCCTTCCCGAACGGCGAGCCTCCGACCACGGCCGGCCACCTGCGCGAGCGCTTCGGGGTCGATCTGCCCGCGAGCGTCCCCGACACCCGGCTGCTCGAGGTCTATCCCACGCAGCTCTTCGAGGTGGCGGCGGCGCTGCTGATCTTCGCCGTGCTCTGGCGCCTCAGGGACCACGGCCGCCGGGCGGGATGGCTGTTCGCCGTCTGGCTCACCGCGGCCGGACTCGAGCGCCTGTTCATCGAGGTCTTCCGGGCGAAGGACGATCGGTTCCTGGGGCCGCTCACCCTGGCGCAGGCGATCAGCGTGCTGCTGGTCGGCCTCGGCCTGGCGCTCTGGTGGCGGCTCGGCCGCGGCGGCCCGGAGAGGGAGGCGAGCGACGGTCCGGAGGCGGCGGAGCCCGACGCGCCGCGGACGAGGTCCACGGCGGATGCCTGACGTCCTCCACATCTCGGACCTGCACTTCGGGCCGCCGTTCCTGCCGGACCGGGCCGAGGCCGTCCACGAGCTCGCGGAGCGCTACCCTCCGGACGTCGTGGTGGTCAGCGGCGACCTCACCCAGCGCGCGAAGCGCGAGCAGTTCCGGGCCGCGTCGGCCTTCCTCGAGCGCTTCGACGCACCCGTGGTGGTGACGCCGGGCAACCACGACGTGCCCCTCTATCGGGTCTGGGAGCGCTTCCTGCAGCCCTACCGCCACTACCGGTCCCTGGTCGACGAGCGGCTCGACTCGGTCACGCGGCTCGAGGGGATGACGGTGGTGGCCCTGAACTCCAGCCGGAGCTTCACCTTCAAGAACGGCCGCCTCGAGAAGGAGCAGCTCACGTTCGCGGCGCGGGCCTTCGGGGACACCCCGCCCGAGGACATGCGCGTCGTCGTCACCCACCACCATCTCGCCCCGCCCCCCGACTTCTCGAACGACAGCGTGATGCCGGGGGCCGAGCGGGCGCTTCGCGCCTTCGGCGAGCAGGGCGTGGACCTGGTGCTGGCCGGTCACATGCACCGGGCCTACATCGGGGACTCCCTGGACTTCTTCCCCGGAGAGGAGCGGGAGCAGGGCATCGTGATCGTACAGTGCGGGACGACGACCTCGGCCCGCGGACGCGGCCGCGAGCGCTTCAACAACAGCCTCAACTACCTCCGGACCGGGGAAGGGACGTTCCGGATCACCCACTACCTGTGGCGGGACGCCGAGCACGGCTTCTGGCCGCACAGCCATCACGACTTCGGGCGCTCGCCCCACATCTGGCTCGGCGAGACGCCCCGACCGCACGACAGCTCGGGAGGAGCTCCGTGACCTACTATCGCCGCGGCTCGACCGACCTCCTCGACGAGCTGGCCTCCCTGGCCGTCGGCGTGGCCGCGGGCGCCGCGGCGGCCTACCTGGCCCGGCTGTGGATCCGCCGTGAGCCGGTGGAGCGGGCCGAGGGGTCTCGTGAGGCGAGCCGGACCTCCGGGGAGGATCGACACGCCCCGTGAAGCTCCCGCCTCGCCTCCCCCTCGCCCGGCTCCCGGGCGTCCCGATCGCGCTCGCCGCGGCGGCGCTGCTCGCGGCCCCCGGCCCGGACCTCCGGGCCCAGGTGGGCGTGGAGCGCGAGGTCGTGGAGCTGGCCTTCCGGGGCAACGAGGCCTTCTCGGACGACGAGCTCGAGAACGCCATCGTCCTCGACGCGACGCGCTGCAAGGCCTTCGCCCTGGCGCCCTTCTGCTGGGTCACCGGCTGGGGCCTCGTCCACGACCGCGCCTACCTGGACGAGTCGGTGCTGCCGGCCGACCTGCTCAGGCTCCGCCTCTTCTACCGGAGGCGGGGTTATCGCGCCGTCGCGGTGGACACGACGGTCGAGCGGCTCGACGGCGAGGTCCGGATCGGGTTCGACATCCGCGAGGGGCCACCGACGATCCTCGACACGCTCGTGCTGACGGGCATCGAGGGTGTCCTGGACTCGGCGACGGTGCGGGCGCGCTTCCCGCTCCGCCCCGGCGAGCCGTTCGACCTGGTCGAGCTCGGCCGGGCCAAGGAGGCGATCGCCGACCGGCTCCGGAACCGCGGCTATCCCGAGGCGGCGGTGCTCGACGAGTACTTCATCCCCACGGGCAGCCGCGAGGTCGAGCTCACGCTGGACGTGCGCCCCGGTCCCCGCGCACGGTTCGGCAGCGTCGAGGTCGAGGGGGCGGGAGACGTCGGCGAGGAGGTCGTCCGACAGGTGCTGACCTTCCGGCCGGGCCAGTATTACCGCCAGGACCGGATCCTCCAGAGCCAGCGCGACCTCTACAGCCTCGAGGCGATCCGCTTCGCGAACATCCGGACGCGGACGACGGAGGAGCCGGACACGCTCGTGGACGTGACGGTGAACGTGACGCCGGCCCCTCCACGGACGGTTCGGACCGGCGCGGGCGTGACCACGACCGACTGCATGCAGACCGAGGCGCGGTTCACGCACCGCAACTTCTTCGGCGGGGCCCGGCGGCTCCGGCTCACGGGCCGGCTCTCCAACCTGCTGGCGGACCGACTCGCCCAGTCGTTCCCCTGCACGGGCGTCGCCGACGACCCGGTCTTCCAGGAGCTCGGCTTCACGCTGCGCGCCGACTTTCGGGAGCCCTTCTTCCTGTCGAGGGGCAACAACCTCGAGGCCGGCCTCTTCCTCGAGCGCGAGACGGTCCCCGACATCTTCGTCCGCGAGAGCCGCGGCGGCGAGGTGTCGCTCACGCGACGGCTCCGCAGCGGCATGCCGGCCTCGATCGGCTTCCGTCCCGAGCTGACGAGCTTCGACGAGCGCTCGGCGGACGTCTTCTTCTGCGTGAACTTCGGCTTCTGCCAGCCGGACGACATCGAGACCCTGACCGAGGCCCGCTGGCTCTCCCCGCTCTCGCTGTCGTGGAGCTACGACCGCACGAACGCGGCCTTCTCCCCCACCGCGGGGTATTACGTCGACCTCACCGGAGAGTGGGCGGACCGGTTCACGGGGTCGGACTACCAGTACGCCCGCTTCAACCTCGAGGCGGCGGACTTCGAGGCGCTGTCCGAGGGCGTGGTGCTGGCGGTCCGGCTGCGGGCGGGCGCGGTCGAGGCGCTCGGCGGTCAGCCGTTCGCGGACCGCGAGGAGGGGGACGGCGGGGTCGTGGTCCACCCCCGCAAGCGCTTCTTCGTGGGAGGCGCCCAGAGCGTGCGCGGATTCGAGCAGAACCTGCTGGGGCCGACGGTGCTCCTCTTCCAGGCCGACGACTGCCCCGGCGAGGAGGCGCCGACGTCTCCGGACGCGCTCACGGCGTGCGCCCGGGATCTCGCCGCCCGCCCGACCGATCCCAACGACGTGTTCGACGAGCGGCCGGTCGGCGGCGACGCGGCCTTCGAGGCCAACCTCGAGCTGCGGGCCCACGTCGGCGGTCCGTGGACCCTGGTGGGGTTCGTCGACGTGGGCCAGGTGTGGGTGGACATCGGTGAGCTCGAGCCTCCGGTCGCCTCCCCGGGCGCCGGGGTCCGATTCGAGAGCCCGGTCGGCCCGCTCCGGGTCGACGTCGGCTACGACCCCACCTCGGCGGCCCTCCTGCCCGCGGTGGCCCAGCTGCCGAGCCAGGAGATCGTCGAGCTGAGCCTGCCGATCCTCTTCGATCCCTTCACCTACGACGGGGCGGGGGGCTTCACGGAGTTCTGGCGGCGGCTCCAGCTCCACATCTCCATCGGCGAGGCGTTCTGACCGTGGCCGCGGAGAACGGCCGGGGCCGCTCCCGTCTCGTCGCCAAGGTCCTCAAGGGGCTGGGCCAGACGACGACCGCCGTGCTCGGCGTCCTCATGCTGGCGGCGGCGAGCGGGGTGCTGATCCTGACCCAGACCGCCACGGGACGCCGCGCGGCGGCCACCTTCCTGGAGGACGCCCTCCAGGGGGCGATGACGGGGACCGTGGAGGTCGGTCCCATCACGGGCGGCAACCTGCTGACGCGAGCCGCCCTCGAGCGACTCCGGATCGCGGGGCCGGACGGCGAGTCCTTCCTCGAGCTGCGCGGCGTGCGGCTCTCCTACGATCCCCTGGGCCTGATGCGGGGTCGCTACCACCTGCGGTCCCCCCGCATCGACTGGATGGAGCTGCGCCTGGTCCAGGAGCGCGGCGGCACCTGGAACTACGAGCGCATCTTCGGGGACGCCGGCGAGGACACCGCGTCGGCCGACGGCCCGCGGCTGTGGGTCACCGACGCCACGATCGCCCACGGACGGCTCGTCGTCCGTACCCCCTGGGAGCCGGAGGGGCCGACCGCCGCGGCACGGGACAGCGCGGCGGCGGCGGCGCTGGCCGGCGAGGCGCTCTGGCGCTACGAGCGGACGGAGGCGGGGATCGAACGGGTCGTCGGCCTGGAGGGGCTGCACGGCCGCCTCCCCTACGTCCGGATCCTGGAACCCGGGCGACCCATGCGGCTGGAGCTGGAGCGGATCGGAGGCCTGGCTCGCGTGGTCACCCAGGAGCTCGGGCTCGAGCGGCTCGACGCGACCGTCGTCTTCGACGACACGATCCGCGTCGACCTGCCGGCGGTGCGCACGGCGCACTCGAGCCTCTCCGGCGACGGCTGGGTGGTGGCCGAGGACCCGCCGCGCTACCGGTTCGACCTCGAGGCGGATCGGATGGGCTTCGCCGACCTCGGATGGCTGCCCGTCCCGGTCCCCGACTCCGGCGGCGGGCCCGCCGACGTGACCGTCCGCACGACCGCCGATCCCGAGGTCGTCGGCGTGGACGTGCGCCAGGCCGAGGTCCGCTCGGGCGACAGCCGGGCGGAGGGAGGCTTCACGGTATACCTGGAGGAGACGCCGGTGCTCTCCGAGGTGGCGCTCGAGCTCCGGCCGCTGCGGCTCGCCCTCGCCGCCGAGCTCCTCGACCGGGACACCATGCCGGACGGGTACGTGCGGGGGACCGTCCGGGGCTCGGGGCCGATCGACCTCTTCGACGTGGACGCCGACGTCACGCTGGAGCCGCTCGACGGGGACGGTGGCCGGGGGCCCTCCCGACTCCGGGCGCGCGGCGGGATCGGCCTGGTCGGCGCTCCCCGCGCGATGCGCGAGCTCGACCTGACCTTCGGGGCCTTCGACCTGGCGTGGACACGCCTGATCGAGATCGACACCCGCCAGCCGGGACGGATCGACGGCACGGCCACGCTGGACCGGGTGCCGGGCGGCAGGATCGGCTTCGAGGCGGACCTGACCCACGCCGTCCCGGGCGATTCCGTCTCCCACGTGGTCGCGAGCGGGTCGTTCGAGCCCGGCGACCCGCCGGTCGTCGCGCTCGACCTGCGCGCGGACCCGCTCTCCCTCGGCGTGGTCGACCCCTACTTTCCGGCGCTGGAGCTGGTGGGCACCGTCCGCGGGCCGGCCTCGGTGTCGGGCAGCCTCTCGAACCTCACCGCCCGCGCCGACCTCGCCACGCCGCGCGGCCAGATCCGCTTCGACGGCACCTTCGACCTGGCGGCCGAGCGGAGGACGTACGACGCGGAGCTCACCGCCCGCGAGATCCAGCTCCAGCAGTGGCTGCGCGACGGGCCCGACACGCGGCTGGACGTCCGGGGGCGGGTCCGGGGCGCGGGGACCGACCCCGCTACGCTGGAGGCGACCTTCGACCTCGCCATCCTCCCCTCCACCTTCGAGGGCGCGCGCGTCGACTCGAGCCTGCTGCGCTTCTCGGTGGCCGAGGGGCTCGCCCGGGTGGACACCTTCGCGATCCGCAGCGACGTGGGGACGATGCACGGTCGGGGCGGCTTCGGCCTCTCGGAGGATCGCAGCGCCTCCCTCTTCCTGGACCTCGACGTCCCCGATCTGTCGGCGCTGAACCGATGGATCGTGCCGGGTCGGCGCGGCGCGCCGGCCGAGGGCGGAGCGCGCGACCTGTTCGCCGACTTCCCCGTGGAGGGCGAGGACGACGCGGAGGCCTTGCCCGACACGCTCGCCGGCAGGCTGGCGGCCCGGGGGGTCCTGTACGGGAACAGCTCGAGCTTCGGCTTCGGCGGCCGGCTGAACGGGGGAGACGTGAGCTACGGGGAGAGCCGGGCGGATTCGCTCGCGGTCACCGTGCAGGCCCCCGACGCCCGCCCGCTCGACTCGGTCGTGGTGGCCGGGACCGGCTGGGGCGTGCGCGCCGCCGGGCAGGAGGCCGACTCGGCCACCTTTCGGGTGGCGCGGACCGGGGACGACCGCACCGACGTACGCTTCCGGGCGGTCCGGGGCGACGAGGCGGCCGTGACGGCGGCCGGCGAGGTGCTGTGGACGGAGTCCCGCAAGGAGGCTTCGATCTCGGAGATGAGCCTCGGGCTGGGCGGCCGGCGGCTCACCCTCGCCGGCCCGGCACGCGTGACGTACGGCGAGGCGGAAGGGCTGGCCGTGACCGACCTGGAGCTGGTCGGCGACGGGGGCGCCCGCCTCCGGGCGGACGGGACGCTTCCGCGCGAGGGTCCCGCCGACCTCCGGCTCTCCCTCCGGAGCCTGCCGCTCGGCGAGCTCCGGCGCTTCCTCGACCTGGAGCCCGAGTTCGGGGGTCTGGTCGACGCGCGGCTGGAGGTCGGTGGGACCGGCGCGCGTCCGGAGATGGAGGGGACGGTGACCGTGGTGGACCCCTCCGTCTCGGAGCGGCGCTTCGGGCGGCTCGGCGTGGCCCTCTCCTACTCCGACCGCGTGCTGCGCACCGACGCCGTCCTCGAGGACGGGGGCGCCACGCTGGTGCGCCTCGAGGGGAGCGTCCGGGCGGACCTGTCGCCGTGGGCCACCGGCGACCGCCTCGACGAGGAGCCCCTCGACCTGACGCTCACGGCCGACAGCCTCCCCCTGGCGCTGCCCCTGCTGGCGGTCGAGTCCTTCCGGGAGGTGGGCGGCGTCGCGACCGGGAGCGTGCGCCTCCGCGGAGCGCCGGGCGCGCCGCGGCTGGACGGAGCGCTCCGGATCCGGGACGGGACGGCCCGCGTCCCGGCGCTGGGGATCCGCCTCGAGCGGGTGAGCGGCCACGCGACGCTCCGGGGGTCGGAGGCGCGCATCGACAGCCTCTCCTTCGCCTCCTCGCGAGGAGGGTCCGCCCGGGTCAGCGGGACGGTCGGGCTCGAGGCGATCACCGATCCGGCGCTGGATCTCGACCTCGAGGCCCGCCGGCTCAGGGGCATCGACCAGCGCCGGGCCTCGCTGGCGTTCGACGGCTCCGGCCGCCGCGAGGGCAGCTACCGGAGCCCCGAGCTGACCGGCCGCTGCCG
>CAZEUW010000032.1:0-15991 GCA_964515425.1 uncultured Gemmatimonadota bacterium
TCGCCGGCGCGGAAGCGCGAGCGCGCCAGGGCCAGGGCCACGGAATCGGCCGGGATCGCCGGGTCGTCCTCGAGCGTCTCGGCCGCCGCCCTCGCCGTCGCCGCGACGCCGGCCATGGCCGCCGCCTGCAGACGGGAGAGGCCCAGCCACCCCCGGATCTCGGGCGCGAGCCGGGCCGCCTCGGCGAATCGCCGCGCGGCGCGACCGTGGTCGCCGGCCTCTGCGGCGGCCCGGGCCTCCGCGACCACGGTCTCGACGGAGTCGGCTGCCGAGCGCCCCCCAACGGCGGCGCCCCCCGCGGACTGCCCGGCGAGGGGGGCGGCGGTCAGCGTGAGCGCGAGCAGGACCGGGAGGACGACCCGTCCCGCCGTCGTCCCCGTCGGCACCCCCGCGCCGGTCATCCGCCTCCGCTCAGAAGCTGTATCGGACCCGCGCCAGCGTGAAGCGGCCGAGCGTCGGGGCGCCGGGGAAGGTGCGGTGCCGCTCGTCCAGCACGTTCTGCACGTCGAGCTGGAGCGCCACGTCCCGGAACCCCGGGATCTCGTAGCCGAGCGTGAGGTCGAGGACGTCGTAGTCGGGGACCTCGCCCACGAAGACGCCGGAGGCGGCGGGGAAGCCGTTCACGAAGCGCCACATGGCCCTGGCGTCGAAGCCCGCCTCCTCGTCCCGGTAGGCGGCCGACAGCCGCGCCTTGAACTTCGAGGCGTTCAGCTCGACCCGCTCGCCGTCGTCCGTGAAGAAGACGTCGTCCTCGACGATCGAGGTCGCGGCGCCCAGCTCCCACAGGTCGGAGACCTGGTAGGTGGCCGACAGGTCGGCCCCGAACAGGTCCACGTCGCCGACGTTGCGGTAGGTGAGCATGAGGCTCGGTCCCGGTTCGGCGACCTCGCGGGGCTGGACCACGCCGAGGGGGAGGCTCCCCATGGTCTCCGCGAGCTGCTGGGCCTGGGCCGGCGGCACCCCGAGCCCGGCCAAGTACTGGCCGACCTGCTGGGCGTCGAGGAACGCGTTCGGCGTCTCGACCTTCAGGGGTCCGATGAAGTCCTCGATCCGGGACCAGTAGCCGTCGATCGAGAGCAGCAGCCGCTCGCCGATCAGGCCCTTGTAGCCGAGCTCGAAGGTGTTGGTGATCTCCTCCTGGATCGGCGGGATGTCCCCGATCGACGAGAACCCGCCCTGGACCTCGTCGAACGAGCCCGTGCCCGTGTTCAGGCGGCGCAGCACCGTCCCCACCTGGCTCTCGTCCGGTGCGGGGAGGCTGGCCAGCAGGGCGCCGGCCGCCGGATTCTGGGCGGCCACGACCCCGACGGCGAGCTGCCAGAGCACCGAGGTGCGGGCCGGGATGAACTGGTCCGGTCCGCCCAGCGCCATCGGCGCGAAGGGCGACTTCATCATCGGGCGGCCGCCCTGGTCGCGCATGAAGCTGAAGCCGCGGTCGGTGGTGCCCTGGGCGTTCAGCGCGTAACTGATCCCGGCCTCCGGGATGATCGGGATCCGCTGGGCGAGGATGTCGAGATAGAGGTTGTTGTTGTCCGGCGTGGCAAAGGCGCGGTTGAAGGTGGCGCGGACGCTGTGCTCGTCGGCGGGCTTGAAGACGAGCGCGCCCCGGGGCGAGAAGATCACCTCGTCCAGCACCGAGTGGTAGTCGCCGCGGGCCGCCAGTGTGAGCTCCCACCGGTCGCTCAGGGCCGTCTCGCTCTGCAGGTAGAGGCCGAACTCGTCGATCGCGTCGTCGTCCTCGTGGACCCCGTTGATGGTGCGGTTGGTCGCGGGCGTGGTGTGGATGTAGTCGGCGCCGTAGACGAAGCGCTGGTCGTCGCCGAGCTCGGTGGCGTGCTGGAGCTGGCCCACCGCGATCATGGACTCGTCCTCGATCGGGTTGCCCGTCCGGAGGATGTAGGTGTCGCCCGAGTTCGACCAGTTGACGTAGCCCTGGGCGAAGAGGTTCCCCTTGTTGAGCCGGGTCTGGACGTACTGGTAGGCCCAGTCCTCCACCTGCGCCGCCCCGATCCCGGTCAGGTCGATGGAGTTGCCCGCCTGCGAGCGCCCGTACGAGAAGACGACGTTGGCGTCGTCCGCCGGCCGCCACTCGGCGTCGGCGGTGAAGGTCCAGCGCTCGAGGTCGAAGTCGCGATTCGCGATCCGCTCCAGCCGGTCCGGCTCGGGCAGCACGGGCTGCCCGTCGGCGCCCGTGGGCGCGAAGGTCAGGCAGGCGGGGTTCATGAGGGAGAACGCTCCGAGACAGGCGTTCGCCACCTGCTCGTTGCCCTGCTCCTCGGCGTCGAAGAACCGGTAGTCGCCCCCCGTGAAGTACTCGGCCGAGACGTCGATCCCGAACTTCTCGCTGAAGCGGTGCGCGATCCGGGCCTCCCCGAGGAAGACGCCCTTCTCGTCGCCGGGTGAGGTCTGGCCCGGCTGCAGCGGGAGGGCGACCGGACCCTGCTCGCGGAGCCCCCCGGCCACGCTGAAGCTGGACCCGGGGTCGTCGATGGGCGACTTGGTGATCTTGTGCAGCACGCCCTGGGCGGCGTTCGGCCCGTACAGCGCCGAGCCCGGCCCGAGCACGATCTCGATGCGCTGGATGTCGGCGGTGGTCGTCGGGTCGAGGTGAGCGATGTTGGCGCGGAGGGAGGGGACCCGGGCGATCCGGTAGTCGGTCAGGGTCAGCATGGAGCCGGAGAAGATGTTGTTGAATCCGCGCGCCACCACGTAGCCCTGCTGGAGGCCCGACCTGATGACGTCGATCCCGGCCTTGCCCTCCACGTAGTCCATGTGGGTGAGCGCCGGCTGGGACTCGATCTCCGCCTGCTCGACGACCGAGACGGAGGCGGGGGCGTCGAGCAGCTTCTGCTCCTGCCGGGAGGTGGTGACGGTGAGGGGGTTGAGGTTGAACGCGCGGGGAGCCAGCTCGACCGAGAGCTCCGTCGTCTCGCCCGCCCGGATCGTCACGCCCGGCTGCTGGACGAGCTCCCAGCCCGGCAGCTCGAAGGCGACCGTGTACTGTCCGGCCGGGACCTCCTCCACCGTGTACGACCCGTTCGGCCCCGTGGCGTCGGCCCCCACGGCCGCCCCGCCGGCGTCGCGCACCGTCACCCGGACGGCGGACAGGGGGCTGCCGGTGTCGGCCGATCGCACCGTGCCCGACAGGGAGCCCTCCTGGGCGGACGCGGGCATCGAGCCGGTGAGCAGGAGGAACGTGGTGAGCACGAACACCGCGCGTACACGTCGCTCGACCATGAGGGAACCTCGCCGTCGAAGTGCCTGGTTCCGCACCGACCCACCGGCGCGCCGAGGTGCTGCCTGAACCTTTGTCGGGGCCGCTCGGAGGCGCAAGAAGCCTGTTCGGCGGGACAGGAAGGCCCCGGACGGACGGGACGTCGGGTGTCGTGAGACGGAAGGGTGAGACGCACGAAGGGCCCGCCGAGGGGGCGGGCCCTTCCCCTTGCTCCGGGACGCCGCTGCCGGACGCCGCGCGCCCGGTCGGTCGGGCCTCAGCCTCAGGCCCTCTGCGTCCTCTCCTCCGCCTCGATCGCGTGCAGGGCGTCGATCATCTTCTGGGTGCTCTCCTCCATGTTGATGACCAGACGATCCACCCGCGTCACGAAGTAGTTGTGGAAGATGTTGACGGGGATCGCGATGGCCAGGCCGGTGGCGGTCGTGATGAGGGCGATCTTGATGCCGCCGGCCACCAGGGTCGCCTCGACCTCGCCGGCGAGCTCGATGTTCTGGAACGCGATGATCATCCCGATCACCGTCCCCAGGAAGCCGAGGAGCGGCGCCACGTTCGAGATCGTGGCGAGCCAGACCAGCCCCCGCTCCAGCGAGGCGAGCTCGATGACGCCCGCGTTCTCGACGGCGCGCATCGCGCGCTCGATGCCCTCGTCGTGCCGCTTGAGGCCGGCCTTGAGGATCCGCGCCGCCGGGGCGTCGGACTCCTCGCAGCGGCGCAGCGCCTCGTCGAGGCGGCGATCGGCGATGAGCTGGTCGACCTCTTCGAGCAGGGTGCGGGTCCTCGAAGCCTTGATCTGGAGGTCGATGAACTTCCAGATGCTGATCAGCACACCCACGGCCAGCAGGAAGGCCAGGGGCCACATCATGAAGCCGCCCGATTCCCACACCTCGCCGAGGTTGAGGGAGCCCCCACCACCGAACTGCGGTGTGGCGCCCTGCTCCTGTAGAACGAGTAGTACGGTGGTCGTGATGCTGCTCAAGGTCACCTCCAGCGTGCGCTCGCTGCTCTGACTCCGAGCCCCCCGCTCGCACGGCCCTCGCGGGGCGCGCCGGCGGACCCGCCACGATGTGGGAGAGCGGTGAAGCTACCCGGGCCGTTCCTTCGATGTCAAGCCGGCCCGGGACCGCCTCCGCGGGGCCGCGTTCGGCCCTTCAGCGCTCCTTGATGCATCGGGCGTGCCGACCTCCCCGCTTCGGATCGAGGGTCGGCACCGCCTCCAGGCACGCGGCGTCCTTCTCGGGATGCGGGCAGCGGGGGTGGAAGGGACAGCCGTCCTCGGGGACGTCGCCGCCCGCCTCGCCCGCCAGCGGCGCGCGCCGCTCCGTCGCGCCCGGGCGAGCGCGCGGCACCGCGGCCAGCAGCGCCCGGGTGTAGGGGTGAACGGGGTCCTCGAAGAGGGCCTCGGTGGGTCCCGTCTCCACGATGCGGCCCAGGTACATGACGGCGACGCGGTCCGCCACCTGCCGGACGACCGCGAGGTCGTGGGCGATGAACAGCATCGCGAGCCCGAGGCGCCCCCGCAGCTCCGCGAGGAGATTGAGTATCTGCGCCTGGACCGAGACGTCGAGCGCCGACACCGGCTCGTCGGCGATCAGGATCTCCGGCTCGACCGCCAGCGCCCGGGCGATCCCTATGCGTTGGCGCTGACCGCCCGAGAACTCGTGCGGGTGCCGCGCGGCGTCCGAAGGCTCCAGGCCGACGGTAGAGAGCAGCTCGCCGGCCCGACGGCGGCCCTCCTCGCCGGCGGCCAGCCCGTGGACGGCCAGCGCCTCGCGCAGGGCCTCGCCCACCGTCATGCGGGGGTTGAGCGAGCCGAACGGGTCCTGGAAGATCGGCTGGACCCGGCGTCGGAAGGCGCGGAGGTCGTCGTCCGACATCGCTCCCAGATCTCGGCCGTCGAACAGGACCCGGCCCTCGTCGGGCTCCTCGAGCCGGAGGAGGAGCCGCGCCGTGGTCGACTTCCCGCACCCCGACTCTCCGACCAGCGCGAGCGTCTCGCCCCGATCCACCGCGATCGAGACGTCGGCCACGGCCGTCACGGGCCGACGGCGGGCGGACAACAGGCCGCCCCCCTCCCGGAACACCTTCCGGAGCCCGCGGCCCTCGATCAGCGGGGAGCCGCTCACGGCTCCGACTCCGGCACCCCGCCGCCCTCGGGCGCGGCTGCGCGCCGCTCGGGCTCCTCGGCCAGCCAGCACCGGGAGCGGCTGCCGCGGTCCTCGAGCAGTCCGGGCTCCTCCTCGCGGCACCGGTCCCAGGCATGCGGACAGCGCGGATGGAAGCGGCAGCCGGCGGGCCAGCGGGTCGGGCGGGGCACCGCGCCCCTCACCGCCTCGAGCCGGTCGCTGCGGCGGTCCGGGTCGGGCACCGCGGCGAGGAGGGCTTCGGTATACGGATGGCGCGGGTCGCCGAAGAGGTCGGCCGCCTCCGCCTCCTCGACCACGCGGCCCGCGTACATGACCGCGACCCTGTCGGCCATCTCCGCGATCACGCCGAGGTCGTGGCTGATGAGGAGCAGACCCATCCCCGTCTCCCGCTGGAGCGAGCGCAGCAGCTCGAGGATCTGCGCCTGGACGGTGACGTCCAGCGCGGTGGTCGGCTCGTCGGCCACGAGGATCGAGGGCCGGCAGGCGAGCGCCATCGCGATCATCACCCGCTGCCGCTGGCCGCCCGAGAGGCGGTGGGGGTGGTCGCCGATGCGGTCGGCCGGATCGGGGATGCCGACGCGGCCCAGCAGGGCGATCGCCTCCTCGCGGGCCGCCTCGCCGCCGAGGCCGCGATGGGCCTCCAGCGCCTCGATCACCTGGTCGCCCACCGTGAGCACCGGGTTGAGGCTGGTCGCCGGCTCCTGGAAGACCATGGCGATCTCACCGCCCCGGATCCGCCGCAGGCGCGACTCGGGCGCGTCGAGCAGCTCCTCGCCCCGCAGCCGGACGCTGGAGCCGGGCCGGATCTCGGCCGGAGGCTCCGGGACCAGCCGCGTGAGCGAGAGCGCGGTGACCGACTTGCCGCAGCCGGACTCGCCCACGATCCCGAGCGTCTCGCCCTCCGCCAGCGCGAAGGAGACGCCGTCGACCGCGCGGGCGGGCCCCTCCGGCGTGCGGAACCAGGTGCGGAGGTCGGTGACCTCGAGCAGCGGGGTGTCCCTCCCGGCGCCCTCTTCAGATCGATCTGAAGAGGGCCACCCGCGGTGCCGGGCCGTCCCGCTCCGCCCCGCCGCCCCGCTCATCGCCCCGCCGCGTGGCGCGGGTCGAGGGCGTCGCGGAGGCCGTCGCCGACCAGGTTGAAGCTCATCACCGTGATCACGATCGCCAGGCCGGGGAAGGTCGTGATCCACCAGGCGTCCAGCATCACGTCCCGGCCGTACGAGACCATGCTCCCCCAGCTCGGGGTGGGCGGCTGAATGCCCAGACCCAGGAAGCTGAGGGCGGCCTCGGCGAGGATCGCGTGGCCCACCCCGAGCGTGGCCGAGACGATGACGGGGCTCACGGCGTTGGGGAGCACGTGGCGGCCCAGGATCCGGAGGTCGCCGTATCCGAGCGCCCGCGCCGCCTCCACGTAGGGCCGCTCGCGGACCGTGAGCACCTCGCCCCGGACCACCCGCGCGGTGCCCATCCATCCGGTGAGCCCGAGCACGACGGTGACCAGCGCGATGGAGGACCCGAACAGCGCCACGACGGTGATGAGGAGCACCAGCCGTGGAAAGCTCAACAGCATGTCGACCCCGCGCATCGCCGCCGTGTCGATCCACCCCCCCGCGTAGCCCCCGAGCGCTCCCACCAGGGTCCCGAGGGTGATCGCGATCGCGACCGCGACGGTCCCGATGCCGAGGCTGATGCGCGCGCCGTACAGCACCCGGCTGAGGACGTCGCGCCCGAACCGGTCCGTCCCCATGGGGTGCTCGAGCGAGGGCGGCTGGAAGCGCGTCTCGACCACCCGCTCCTGCCGGTCGGGGTCGTGGGGTGCCAGGTACGGGGTGAGCAGCGCGCAGAGGCCGAGGGCGGCCAGCAGGACCAGCCCGGCCGACGCCTGCCGATGACGTGCGAAGCGGCCCCACGCGGCGTCGGTGCCGGGGACGGTCGGCTGCCAGCCGAGCCCCGCGTTGGCCGCCGTCCAGACGCCGACGAGGCCCCCCACGAGCGTGGCCAGCGCCACCCACTCGTCGGCCGAGCCGCCCGCGAGCGTGGCGCCGATGCGGTCGGCGCGGAGCAGCGCGACGGCCCAGAGGAAGAGCCACGTCCCGAGCAGCGGCACGCCGGTCCGCCGGCCGGCCAGCAGGCGGGGCAGGCCGGGCAGTAGCCAGCCGAGCGGGCGCTCAGTCATAGCGGACGCGCGGGTCGGCCGCGGCGTAGAGGAGGTCGGCCGCCAGGTTGCCCGCGACGACGAGCGCCCCGAACAGGAAGGTCGCCGCCATCACGAGCGGATAGTCCCGCGTCAGGATGCCGCTGTAGAGCAGCCGCCCCATCCCCGGCCAGGAGAACACCACCTCGATGACCACCGCACCCCCGAACAGCAGCGGCAGGTAGAGCCCGAACAGGCTGATGACCGGGAGGAGCGCGTTCCGAAGGGCGTGGCGAAGGATCACCCGCGTCCGGGAGAGCCCCTTCGCCCGGGCGGTGCGCACGTAGTCCTCCCCGATCACCTCGAGCATCGACCCGCGCGCGTAGCGGGCGACCCCGGCCGCGCTGGCCAGCCCGAGGGCGACCGAGGGAAGCACCAGATGGCGGGCCCGGTCGACGATCCTGCCCCAGGTGTCGAGGCTCTCGTAGCCTACGGAGGTCATCCCGGAGATGGGGAGCCGGAGCGCGTCGGGCATCCAGGGGGCGGACACGAGGAGGATCAGCATCAGGGCGAGCCAGAAGCCCGGCACCGAGTAGAGGAAGAGCGCCGCGAAGGTGAGTGCGTCGTCGGTGAGCGAGTACTGTCGGACCGCCTGCACGACCCCGGCGGCGCAGCCGAGCACGAAGATCAGGACGAGCGCGACACCACCGAGCAGGAGCGTGTTCGGGAGCGCCTCGGCCAGCGCCGCGCCGACCGGACGGTGCTGGCTGAAGCTGTAGCCGAAGTCGCCGGTGAAGAAGGCTCCGATCCACCGCAGGTACTGGACGTGGAGGGGCTCGTCCAGGCCGAGGTTCCGGCGCATCGTCTCCAGCACCTCGGGCGGCACGTTCGGGTTGAAGTACGCGGTGGTGGGATCGCCGGGCGCCAGGTGGAGGAGCAGGAAGGTGACGGTGACCAGGCCGAGCAGGATGGGCACGGCCTGGAGGAGCCTGCGGGCGAGGAAGCGGAGCAGGGCGTCCCTCCTTGGGAGATCGGTCTTCTGTCTCGCAGGACGCTAGCGGGTCGCGCTCAGCGGGCGTCCGGGTGGATCCACCAGTCGGTCACGGAGACGAGCTCGCCCCGGCCGTCGAGCTCGACCCCCCGCAGCGACCGCCGCAGGCCGTCGGCCCGCCGCTCGAAGTAGAGGAATGTAAAGGGATGCGCTCCGTAGACCAGCTCGCTGTACCGCCGCAGCAGGCCGCGGCGCGTCGTCCGATCGGTGGCGGACGTCAGCGAGTCCATCACCGCGTCGAGGGCCGGATCGCACCAGCCGCTCAGGTGCAGCGGGTGCTCGGCGCGCTCGCAGTGCCAGAGGTCGCGGGCGTCGACCACCAGGTCGGGCTGGAACGAGAGGATCGCCGCGTCGAACTCGCGGCCCTGCCCGGTCAGGTCCCCCACCATCGAGGCCCACTCCCGCACCCTCGGGCTGACGGACACGCCGACCTCGGCGAGCTGGGCCTGGATCATCACCGCGAGGTCGCCCTGCAGGCGGTTGTCCGGCGCCATCAGGTCGAAGGCGAGGTCGCGGCCGTCCCGCTCGCGGACGCCGTCGCCGTCCCGGTCCCGCCATCCGAGCCCCTCGAGAAGGACGCGAGCCGAATCGGGATCGTGGGGCGCGGGCCGCCAGGTCGTGTCGTAGGCCCAGTGCCAGGGACCGAGCGGCCCGGTCGCGACGGACCCGAGACCCTGTAGCTGCGTCTCGACCAGCGCCGCCCGGTCGATCGCCAGCGTCATCGCGCGCCGGAAGTCTTCCTGCCCGAAGGGCGCGCGGCGGCTGTTCCAGACGACGAACCCGTACTGCGGGAAGGGGAAGGTCGCCAGCCGCAGGTCCGACGCTTCGCGGATCCGGTCCGCATGGAGGGGCAGCACCTTCATGTAGAAGTGCACCTCGCCGCTCCGCAGCTCGGCGAGCAGCGTCGACTCGTCGGGAACGACACGATAGATCAGCCGGTCGAGGTACGGACGACCGCCGAGCTCCTCCGGGAAGTCGGGGTTCGCCTCGAGGATCCACCGGTCGCCCGCGCGGTGCTCGACGAAGCGGAAGGGGCCGCTCCCCACCGGCTCGGTCGTGCCGAACGGGGCCGAGGAGAGCTCGGAGGGCGGCACGTCACCCAGGAGGTGCTCGGGAGCCACCGGGGTCACCGCCCAGGCGAAGAGCCCCGTCGTCAGGTCGGCGGCCGGATCGACGTGGAAGCGGACGGTGTGCTCCCCGAGGACCTCGACCGAGTCCCAGGCCGAGAAGCGGTGGGCCATCGCGGCCCCCACCTCCGGGTTCCGCGCCGTCCGGAAGGTGAAGGCCACGTCGGCCGCCGTGACCGGCTCTCCGTCGTGCCAGGAGACGTCGTCGCGCAGACGGAAGGTCACGGTGGAGCCGTCCTCGCTCCGCTCCCAGGAGCGGGCGAGCCAGGGCCGGGGCAGCTGGTCGGGACCGAGTCGGACGAGGGGGGTGAAGAGCGCCCGCGTCGCGAGCTGGCGGCCGACGTAGTCGGTGAGGAAGAAGGGGTTCACCGAGGGCGGCTGTCCGAGCCCCGCCACCACGGCGGTGCCGCCGTAGCGCCGCTCCTCGGACACCTCGTCCGCGGCCACCCGCTCGTCGCCGGGCTCCGGCTCGCCGCAGGCCGCTGCCGCGAGGGCGATCAGCGCCGCCGGCGCGAGCCAGCGCCTCACCGGTCACCCCCCTCGCCGCCGTCGTCCCTCCAGCTCCACCCGGGCAGACCCCTGAGCTCGCCGCGTGCGTCCATCTCCACGTCCTCCAGTCGTCGGCTCACCCCCGCGATCTCGTCGTTCCAGAAGAGGAAGGTAAACGGCTGGTCCCGCTGCAGCAGCAGGGAGAGCTGCGCCCAGACCTCCCGTGCTCGATCCCGGTCGGTGAGGCGGACCCCGAGGTCCATGAGGCTGTCGGCCGCCCGGTTCGCGTAGGAGCTTCGGTTGGCGCTCCCCTCGATCGGGACCTGGTCGCTGTGAAAGAGCGCCCTCGGATCGACGCGGAAGCCGTCCAGCACCCAGTTGGTGAGCACGGCGTCGAAGTCCCTCGCGCGATGCCGCCCGAGCACGGTCTGCCACTCGAGGAGCAGGGGGTCGACCCGCACGCCGACGCGGCCGAGCCGGGCCTGGATCATCTGCACGAGGTCGGCGTGAACCGGGTTCGCCTGTCCCGTCAGCAGCTCGAAGCGCAGCGCGCGGCCGTCCCGGTCACGGACGCCGTCGCCGTCGCGATCCCTCCACCCGGCCGCGTCCAGCAGGGCGCGCGCCGAATCGGGTGCGTACGGGAGGGGCTCGAGGTCCGGGGCGAGCGGATGCCAGGGCGGGATCGGCCCGGCGGCCACGCTGCCGTAGCCGTAGAGGGCCGCCTCGAGGAGCCCCGACCGGTCCAGGGCCAGCGTGAGCGCCCTCCGGACCCGGCGGTCCTCGAATCGGGGGTCGCGGAGGTTCCAGCCGATGTAGGTGAACATCCGCCAGGGAAAGGCCTGGAGCCGCACCCGCTCGGACGCCTCGACGCGGTCCGCGTCCGAGGGCGCCAGCGGGCCGTCCAGGTGGACGGTCCCGTTCAGCAGCTCCCGCAGGCGGGTGGTTCGCTCCGGCACGACGCGGTAGACGACCCGCTCGATCTCCGGCACCCCTCCCAGGTCCGCCGGGAAGCTGTCGACCCGGCGGAACTCCAGGGCGTCGCCGGCCCGCCATTCGACCAGTCGGTACGGGCCGCTGCCGACCGGGTCCCGGCCGAAGGGGTGCTCGGCGAGCTCGGCCGGCGGGACGTCGGCGAGCCGGTGGCTCGGGACCGGCGGCCAGTAGAAGTCCTGCAGCGGATCCGCGTGCGGCTCCGAGAAGCGGAACCGCACCCGGTGCGGCCCGAGGACCTCCGCCGACGCCACGCTGGAGAGGTAGGCCGAGGCCATCGGCGAGGCGGCCTCGGGCGTCTTCGCGAGCTCGAAGGTGAAGGCGACGTCCCCGGCGGTGACCGGCTCGCCGTCGTGCCAGGAGACGTCGTCTCGGAGACGGAAGGTCACCGTCGAGTCGGTCAGCTCCCAGCTCTCCGCCAGGGCCGGCTCCACCTCGTAGTCCGGGCCGAAGGCGACCAGCGGCGTGAACAGCATCGAGTAGATGACGTCGTTGGCGTTCTGGTCGGTGCTGACGACGGGGTTCAGCGTCTGGAGGTCCGCCTGGTAGGCGACCACGAGGGGCGCGGACCCCCGCGGGCCGGCCGAGTCGCCGCAACCGGCCGCCAGCGTCGCGACGCCCGCGACGACGGCGAGGAGCGCGCGGTGGAGGACGGCGGCGCGGGGAGGAGGGGTGCGTGGCGACATGGCCCGGCCAAGCTAGGCCGGGCACTCGGTCCAAGAAAGGAGTCCGGGGACGCCCGTCCTCAGCGCCTCCAGGTCCAGCCGTCGTCCCGGTAGCGGCCCTCCAGCTCTGCCGCCCGCTCCTCCTCGGCTGGCGTGAGCGCTCCCTCCCGCGAGGGGGCGTCCAGCACCCGGGCGAAGCCCTCCCGGAGGGCGCGCGCGAGCGCCGCGGCGGCCGGCGCGCGGCGGAGGACGGCGTCGAGGGCGACGGCGGCCGGGCCCACGTCGGCGGGCCCTGCGACCTCGGGACCGGCGCCCGAATCGCCCTCGGGTCGCAGACGCAGCCGCTCGGCCATCCCCTGCTCGGCGCGCAGGAGGATCGAGCCGTGCTGGAGGAGGGCGCCGTCCCGCCGCCACTGGGCGCTCCCGACCAGCTTCCGGCCCTCCACCACGATCTCGCCCGGCAGCGGGTCGCGGAAGCACGCCCGGGGGCTCGGGCCGGGCGCCCTGCCGGAGGCCGGCGCCGCCCCGGCCTCCACCCCGAGCGCGGCGAGCCCGCGCAGGAGCGCCCGGTTCAGCAGCCGGTAGCTCTCGCGCAGCGACCCCCAGCGGTCGGCGGGGGCCGCCACGGCGTAGGTCAGCTCGCGGTGGTGGTAGACGGAACGGCCGCCCGTCGGTCGACGGACGACGTCCACGCCCAGCTCCTCCGCCGCGTCGCGGTCGAAGCGGGCGCGGGCGCGCTGGTTCCGGCCCAGCGACAGGCACGGGGGGGACCAGCGATAGAGCCGGACCACGACCTCGCCGGCACGAGCAGCACCCATCAGGGCCTCGTCGACCGCCATGTTCCGGGCCCCGGGGGCGGCCGCGTGCTCCATCCAGCGGATCGGCTCCGGCGTCATCCCCCCTCGGCGAAGCTCCAACGCACGTCCAGCTCCCGGCCCGCCCGCCCCTCGTCGAGCCGACGCACGGGCGTGGTGTGGGGAGCCGATCGGACGGTCTCGGGGTCCTCCTCGGCCTCACGCGCGATCGACTCCAGCGCTTCCACGTACCGGTCCAGCTCCTCGAGCGTCTCGGTCTCGGTGGGCTCGGTCATGAGCGCCTCCTCGACCACGAGCGGGAAGTAGATCGTGGGCGCGTGGAAGCCGTAGTCCAGCAGCCGCTTGGCGACGTCCATCGTGCGGACGCCGTACGCCGACTTGAGACGCTTCCCCGAGAAGACCGACTCGTGGAGACCCCGACCGTACGGGAGCTCGTAGCTCCCGGAGAGCCGCTCGCTCAGGTAGGCGTTGTTGAGGACCGCGGCCTCGGCCGTCTCCCTCACGCCCGACCGGCCGAGCATCCGCAGGTAGGTGTAGGCGCGGACCAGCACCCCGAAGTTGCCGTGGAAGCCGTGGATCTTGCCGATCGAGCGCGGTCGGTCGGCGACGAGCTCGAAGCCTCCGTCCCGCTCGGCCACCCTCGGCTCCGGGAGGTAGGCCGCGAGCTCGCCCGTGACCGCCACCGGCCCCGAGCCCGGCCCTCCGCCGCCGTGGGGCGTGCTGAAGGTCTTGTGCAGGTTGAAGTGGACGATGTCGTAGCCCATCTCGCCGGGCCGGGCCAGCCCCATCAGCGCGTTCAGGTTCGCCCCGTCCATGTACATCAGGCCGCCGGCCTCGTGGACGAGCCGGCTGATCTCCCGGATGTCGGACTCGAAGACCCCCAGGGTGTTCGGGTTGGTGAGCATCATGCCGGCCAGCCGGTCGTCCAGGGCTTCACGGAGGGAGGCCATCTCGACCCGGCCCTCGTCGCTGGAGGCCAGCTCGACGACCTCCATGTCGGCCAGGGCCACCGTGGCCGGGTTGGTGCCGTGCGCCGAGTCCGGGATCAGCACCTTCCGCCGCCGCTCGTCGCCGCGTGCGCGGTGGTGGGCACGCATGAGCAGCACGCCCGTGAGCTCGCCCTGGGCGCCGGCGGCGGGCTGCAGGCTCACCTCCTCGAGGCCGGCGATCTCCGCGAGCATTCCCGCCAGCCGGTGCATGAGGCGCAGCGCCCCCTGGCAGGCCTCGTCGGGCGCCAGGGGGTGGAGGCCGGCGAATCCGGGCAGCCGGGCGGTGAGCTCGTTCACCTTGGGGTTGTACTTCATCGTGCAGGACCCGAGGGGATACATCGCCCGGTCCACGTGGTGGTTCTTGAGCGAGATCTCCGTGTAGTGGCGGACCGCCTCGTGCTCGGGCACCTCGGGGAGGCGGGGCTCCGACCCCCGGAGGTGCCGCGCCGGCACCAGCTCCTCGAGGGGCCGCGACGGGACGTCGGGGTCGGGCGCCGCGGTCCCCGTCCGGCCGGACCGCGACTTCTCGAAGATCGTGGGCGTGTGGCTCCCCTTGAAGGGGAAGGGAGCCCGTGACCGCGCGCCCTCGCCCGGGGCCGCGTGGCCGCCGGACTCCGTGGGCCCGTCGGCCACGGTCGCCGGCTCCTCAGAGCTCATGGGCCTCGCCGGGCGCGAGGACCACCACCTTCGCGTCGTCCCCCACCAGGTCGGCGAAGACGGACGGGTCCTGGCGGATCGGCTCGAAGGTGTCGTAGTGGATCGGGATCACGACCTCGGGCTCGATCATCCGCACCGCCCGCGCGGCGTCCTCCGGGCCCATCGTGAAGTTGTCCCCGATGGGGAGCAGCGCCACGTCCACCCGCCCCCGCAGCAGCTGCATCTCGACGGTGAGCGAGGTGTCGCCGGCGTGGTAGACCGTCGCCTCTTCGAGCTCCATCAGCAGCCCCGCGGGGAAGGTCGTGTACGGGCCGCCGTTCTCGCCCGCGACCTGGCCGCCGTGGAAGGCGGGCGTCATCTGGACGCGGCCGAAGGGGAACTCGAATCCGCCGCCGATGTGGAGGGGGTGGGCCTCCTCGACCCCCTCCTCGTTCTGGGCGTACGCCACCAGCTCGAAGGTGGCGATCAGCGTCGCCCCCGTCTCCCGCAGGATGCTCCACGCGTCGCCCGTGTGGTCGAAGTGGCCGTGGGTCAGGAGCACGTAGTCGAGCCGGTCGTGAAAGTGCTCCGGCCCGACGTCGGCGAGCTCGTTGTCCGTGAGCCAGGGATCGATCAGGAGCCGGGTGCCCCCCCCGGTCAGGATCTCGGTGCAGGCGTGTCCGTGGAAGATCAGCTCACCCATCGGTTCCTCCCTCCAACGTCTCCAGAAGCCGCTCGATCTCGTTCCGCGTGTGCTTCTCGGTGAAGGCCAGCACCAGCCCGTCCGGCGCGTCCCCGTCCGGGAAGAGCGCCGGGAAGCGGGAGAGGCCGGTCCCGGCCAGCACGCCGCGCTCGATCCCCCGCCGAATCACCTCTCGGGAGTCCTCCTCCGTGCGGACCGCGAACTCCCTCAGGAAGGGCGAGCCCGGGAACAGCGGCTCGACCCCGTCGATCTCCGCCAGGCGGTCGTGCGCCCAGTGGGCGTGCTGCGTCGAGGCCTCGGCCACGCGCCGGAGGCCGCCCCGTCCCATGACGGCCAGGTAGAGCGTGGCGGCCAGCGCGTTGAGCCCCTGGTTCGTGCAGATGTTGCTGGTCGCCTTCTCGCGCCGGATCTGCTGCTCCCGGGTCTGCAGCGTCAGCACGTAGCCGCGGCGGCCCTCCCCGTCCACGGTCGCGCCGGCGATCCGGCCGGGCATCCTGCGTACGAAGTCCTCCCGGGCGGCGAACAGCCCCAGCGCCGGCCCGCCGAAGCTCATCGCGTTGCCGAAGGGCTGGCCCTCGCCAGCCACGATGTCGGCCCCGGCCTCGCCCGGCGTGCGGAGCAGGGCCAGAGACACCGGGTCCGCCACCGACACGACGAGCAGCGCGCCCTCGCCGTGGGCGACCTCCGCCAGCTCCTCCAGCTCCTCGAGGACGCCGAAGAAGTTGGGGTTCTGGACGATCACGCAGGCCGTGTCGCCGTCGACGGCCGCCCTCAGCTCCCCGGCGGGCACGCGCCCGTCGCCGTCTGCGGGCACGGCCGCCACCTCGCTGGCGGTCCCGGAGGTGTAGGTCTCGACGACGCTCCGATAGTGGGGGTGGAGCGCACCGGCGACGACCACCCGGTCCCGGCGGGTGGCCCGCATCGACATGAGGGCCGCCTCGGCGGTCGCGGTCGCCCCGTCGTAGAGCGAGGCGTTGGCCACGTCCATCCCCGTGAGCTCGCAGACCATGGTC
>CAZEUW010000033.1:0-15549 GCA_964515425.1 uncultured Gemmatimonadota bacterium
GTGCACCGCCTCCCCCTCGCCGAAGCGGTGCAGGACCCGGTGGGCCAGCATGCCGAAGCCGAGCGCGTCCATCTCGCGGGCCCGATCGTGGAGCTCGTCCAGCTCCAGCACCCTCCGGAGGGCGTAGCGATACGGGTCGGCGAGGAACGCGCGGAAGTCGGTCACCCACAGCACCCGCGGCGGCTCCTCGAGCCGGATCACCGGTTCGGGCGGCACCCGAAAAGAGGAATGCTCGCCTGGCTCGATCCCCAGGCGGGAGGTCGGCCCCGGCCCCCGCTCCCGCTCCCGGAAGAGCGTCTCCACCCGCTCGGCGAGCTCGACGCCGGTGGTGGCCAGCAGCAGGCGGCTCGGCCGTCGGGGATCTCCGTCGGCATCGCGGCGTCCCACCACGATCGTCGTGCGCCTTCGCGAACGGAGGATCGCCTGCAGGAGGTAGGCGTCCCGCGCGTAGCGCCGGTCGTCGTGCACGAGCCGCAGGCGCCGACGCAGGGCATTCGGGAGGAAGAGGTCGCCCCCCACGGCCTCCGGAACGTGTTCGTCGTCGAAGCCGGTGATGACGAGCTCCGGGGCGTCGTCCAGGTGGAGCTCCAGCCATCCGAGCAGCTCGATCGCCGCCCGGTCCGGATCGGGAGGGATTTTCGCCGTCCGCGCTTCCGCGAGCAGGAGACGGAGCGCTTCCGGAGCCCCGCAGCTCTCTTCCACCTCCGACGGGAGCCGGTGGAGGCTCGTCGCCGCCTTCAGCAGCTGATCACATGCCTCCAGAAGGCGCCTGTCCCGCCGGTCACCGCGGTCGAGCGGCGCGCGCCCGTAGACCCGGACGAGGACGTCCAGCAGCCGCGGCATCCACTCGCCCACGGGCCGCTCGCCGCTCAGTGCCTTTAGCCCCAGCTCTTCGAACAGGGTGGTCCGGAGGTCGTGGAAGCGCCCGGCCGCCGCCGATCGCGGTCCCCCTCCCCGGAACGTGTCGCGCGCCGGTAGGTGGCGCTCGAAGTAGCGGTCGGCCGACGACGGGACGTCCTCGGTGGGGAGGACGCGCTCCACGTCCGGGTGCCGGAGCAGGGCGGCGAGGGCCTCGAAGCGCCGGAGGTCGAGATACGTGGCGAGGGCCTCGAGCAGGCGGTACGGGCGCGTTCGGCTCATCGGCGTTCCGGCCGCGTCCCGGTGGCGGAGGTCGAAGGCCTCGAGCCGCTGCTCCACGTACGGGACCAGGGAGGTGTCCGGCACGCCGACGCTGACGTCCTCCGGCGCCAGCGCGGGTCCCTCGCCCCGCAGGAATCGGAGGACCGCGTCCGCCTGCTCGGGGGGGCGTCCGCAGACCTCCACCCGTGCCTCCGACAGAGGGATCTCGGCCTCGAGCCAGGGGTCCGCGCGCACCAGGCCGAGATCGTCGAAGCCCTCCGCTCGCTCCTCGGGGGCGTGGACGAGGACCTCTACCGGTCCGTCCAGCGCTCTCACCATGTCCGCCACCACGCGCGGCAGGTCGACGACGCCGATCAGCCACAGGTCCTCGTCGAGCGAGACGGCCTCGTCGTCCAGCGCCCGGAGCCGAGACGACTCGCGATCCCGACGCCCCAGGCGCTCCAGGCTCCGCAGGTACGCCCGCTGGGCTCGTGCGAGGGCGCTCCAGCGCCGGCCGTCGTCGTAGCCCCCCCACTCGCCGCAGCGTCGGGCGACCTCCTCGAAATCCAGCCGCTCGCCGCCGAGCTCCCGGTGCAGACCGTCGAGCAAGCGAGCGAGCCCGTGCCATTCGGCCACGGCGTCGGCCGGGGGTGGCCGGGGGAAGACCGTCTCCCGCACCTCCGGGTCGAGGTCGCGCAGCACCCGCGCCCAGACCCGCCGGGCGAGCGTGGCGTCGGCGAGGGGCCGCTCGGGCTCGTAGAGCAGCTCGGGGAGGCCTTCGGCCGTGGTCGGCCGCGGCGGTGTGAGGATCGCGTCCCGCTGCTCGGCCCGCCCGACCAGCAGCTCCTCGAGCCGCCTGCCCGACCGCCCGCCCGGCAAGACGACCACCACGCAGCCCAGGTCGAGCTCGCCGTCCGAGGCGTAGTGCTCCGCCAGCAGGTCGGCGGCCCGGGGGAGGGCGGGCTCGTCCCACGAGATGAACGTCCTTCGGATCACCGCTCGGTCGCGCCTCCGCCTGCCGGGCTCGCGTGGTGGGGGTCGGCCGGGAGCGCCGGCCCCGTCCGTCGAGGCCCTCACCTTAGGTGCGGCACGCTGGCGGTGAAAGGTCGCGCTCGAGGGCCTCAGAGGCCGAAGGAGCCGCCCTCGGCCGAGGTCGGCAGGGGCAGGTCCGTGCTCGCTGCACTGCCCTCGGAGACGCCGGGGACGACGACCGTCGCCGCTGCGCGCTTCTCCGTCGCTCGGGGACAGCGCGGGGCGTCGGTGGCCGTGGGAGGCGGGACGGGCACGAGCAGGGCCGCGCCCAGCAGGAGGGGGAGGAGCGTCCGAAATCCCGGATCCCGGTCCATGGCCACGCGGGGCAGGCTAGGGAGGAGGCGGGGCGCCGCCTCGATACCAAGCGAAGGGCTCGGCGCACGGGGCGCATCCGGGCGTCGACGAAACCGGTGAACGGGTCGGCGACGGGCCGGCGGAGCGCGACGAGGCGCTCCCCGGGCTGGCGACGACCGCAGCCCGACCGCCACCTTCCGGATCCGCCACCCACTCGCCGAGACCGGGACCCACGATGACAGACGACGGCTACAGCTTCG
The DNA here is from genome assembly GCA_964515425.1 of uncultured Gemmatimonadota bacterium. Lineage (GTDB taxonomy): Bacteria > Gemmatimonadota > Gemmatimonadetes > Palauibacterales > Palauibacteraceae > CAYVFM01. The sequence continues at coordinate 2,706 of CAZEUW010000033.1, forward strand.
ATCCCTTCTTCGAGGGGCTGTCGACCGACTGGTACGGGGACGATGCGCTGCTGGGGCAGCTCCTGGCGTCGTACGGTCGGGAGCCGGACGCGGCCGCGACGGCTCTGGGCCGCTGGGGAGAGACGTGCTCCGGGCGCCTGGCCGAGCTCGCCGAGCGCTCCGCGCTGCCGGAGAACCGGCCGCGGCTGCGACGGTGGGACCCGCGGGGGAACCGCGTCGATCGGATCGAACTCCCGCCCTCGACGACCGAGGCGCTGAAGCTGGTGGAGGGAACTGCGGGCCTGGGGGCGGTCGACGGGGATCCGTTCACCCACTACGCGGCGGTGTACCTGGCCGGCCAGAACGGTGAGGCCGGGGTGGCGTGCTCGGTGGCCTGCACGGACGGGCTGGTCCGCGTGCTGGAGGCCGTCGGCGACCGTGCGGTGCACGAGCGGGCGGTCTCCGAGGTGCGTGGATCGTCGGCGGACGGCGTCGTCCACGGCGCCCAGTTCGTGACCGAGATCCAGGGCGGATCCGACGTGGCCGCCAACCGGACGCGGGCGGAGCCGGCCGGCGACGCCCACCGGCTGTACGGCCGCAAGTGGTTCTGCTCCAACGTCAACGCGGACTGGTACCTCGTGACGGCCCGCCCCGACGGAGCGCCCGAGGGCCCGCGAGGGATCGGCCTCTTCCTGGTCGAGGCGCGACGGGAGGAGGACGGGGTCGGGCGGAACGGCCACACGGTGGACCGGCTCAAGGACAAGCTGGGCACGCGCGAGCTGGCCACTGCCGAGATGACGTTCGAGGGGGCCGAGGCCCACCCGGTGGGCCCGCTCGACCGGGGTCTGCCGACGCTCCTCCGGCACGTGCTCGTGCCGTCGCGCTACGGCTGCGTCCTGTTCGCCGCCTCCGCGCTCCGGAGGGCCGAGCGGATCGCCTCCGGCTACGCCGAGTTCCGGGAGACCTTCGGGCGCCCGATCGCCGATTACCCGCGCGTCGAGCACACGCTGCGCGACCTTGCCGGCGGACGGACCCGGGCCCTGGCCGCCGCGTTCCGGCTGCTGGACCTCTGGGAGCGGGCCCGTCGGTCGACGAGCTGGGACGACCCGGGGGCCCGTCCGGAGCGCGACGATCCGGCGGCCGCGGACTTCCGTGTGCTGCTCAGCCTCTGCAAGACGGTGCTGACGCGCCGCGCGGTCCGCCTCCTCCACGACGCGATGATGCTGCTGGGCGGCAACGGGATCGAAGAGCGCTTCTCACCCCTGCCGCGGCTCCACCGCGACATGGTGATCATGGAGACGTGGGAGGGCCCCCACGACGTGCTGCTGTCCCAGGCGCTCCGGGACCTCGAGCGCTATGATGCGGATGCACGGGACTTCGTGGAGCGGGTGGCGGGAGCCGGGCACGAGGAGCTCGCCAACGAGCTGGCGGCGCTGCTCGCCGGCGACGTCGAAGCGCCTCCCACGGTGGCGTTCGGGCCGATCGCGGGCGAGCTGGTGTCCGCCTTCGCGGATCGGGCGCTGGAGGCGGTGGGGGGCCGCTGATCGCCGGCGGGGGCAGGCGCCGGCGCGTGCCACGCCCGTCCGATCACTCCGACGTGGTGAGGATCCGGCCGATCTCGAGTGCGAGCTCCGCGTAACGGCGCAGGCCCGCGAGCGGGAACCCTTCGCTCCACTCGTCGTCGGGCGTGTGGGGATGCAGCCAGCGATCGGCCCTCGCCGCCGCTTCCTCCCCGGACACGCCCTCGTGCTCGGCGCCGGGGAAGAGCATGATCGCCGGCACCCCGGCCCGGGCGAAGGGCCAGTGGTCCGACTGCGGACCGATCTCCCGCGCGTCCACCGTCCATCCGCGGTCCTCGACGACGCGTCGGGCGATCTCTCCGGCGGCCGCCTGGTCGGCCCCGCCCCGCCCCCACACGGTGGGCGGTGCCACCGGAGCCCCGCCGTCGACGTGGAGCACCGCCCGGATCCGATCGAGCGGGAGCGGCGGCTCGTGAACGAACCAGTTGGAGCCGAGGAGCCCCTGCTCCTCGGCGGTGACCCACACGAACGCCACCGACCGCGAGGGCCGTTCGGCGGCCATCGACCGCGCGATCTCCAGCAACATGGCCGACCCCACGGCGTTGTCGACGAACCCGTTCCAGATCGAGTCGCCGGCGGTCGGCTCCCCGTGGCCCACGTGATCGTAGTGAGCTACGTAGACGACCCACTCGTCCTCGAGGGCAGGGTCGGCACCCGGGAGATGGGCCGCGACGTTGTACCCGGTCCGCTCGCGCGACGTGTAGGGCATCTCGACCTCGATCCGCCGGTCGAGCGGACGCGCCCACCCGTCCCCCGGGCCGGGCCCGACCGCAGTGTCGAGCCCTAGGGCCCGGATCATGGCGGGTCCGCCCACGACGCGGGGGAGGCGGCTCTGGTTCGGCGGATCCCGGACCCCGTCGGGCAGGTGATAGCGGGTCGGACCGCGCACGACGCGCAAACGGTCGAAGAAGTCGCCGTCCGGGATCAGGCTCACGGCGCCAGCCGCGCCCCGCCGCACGAGTTCGGCCTCCACCTCGTGGATCCCCGGCCACGGAGGCGTGAGGACGACGACGCGGCCGGAGAGGTTTCCGTGTGGCTCGAGCGCGTCGAGCGCGTCCCGGGCCGGGCCCCCGAAGAGAAGCTCACCCGCGAAGTCTCGGAAGGCGGCGCGGGCTCCGCCGGGGTGGTAGAATTCGGGCGGGCGGAGCGTGCGTGTCCCCCCGGCGCCCCCGATCTGCACGATCGCCTCCTCCTCCCGGAAATCCACGGCCGTGAGCGGGACCGGGAGCCGATACTCGCGTCCCGGCAGCGGCGCGAGATCGAGAGCTCGCAGGCGCGACACGAGGTACAGCGCCGCGAGCCGCTCGCCGCGCGACGCCGGCGCCCGGCCCTCGAGGAGGTCGTCGGCGAGGAGCCGGGCGTGGCTGACCAGCGCGAGGGTGTCGATCTCCGTTCGCGCGAGACGGTCGCCGTCCTCCGCGGCCTGCCCGGTCAGCGGCACGGAGGTGAGGGCGACCAGCGCGACCGGGACGAGCGGACGAATCAGCGGTCGCACGACGTGGCCCTATCGGTGTCGGGCAGCGTGCCGGTCCCGATGACGCGGCTGCGAGCGGACAGCCCGATCGCCGAAGACCTGGGGGTTCACGGGCGAAACGGGTCCACGAGCGGCTCCAGCAGCCGTACGGACGACGTCACGCGCCAGGGACCGGACGGGTCGTCGGCCGCTTCGGTGACCCAGCCCCGCGTCCCCTCGCTCTCGAGTTCCCAGCGGGTGCGGGTGAGCGGACCGCGCGGCCGACCCACGTCCGTGAACACCGGCCCGGGTTCCGGCTCGGCCCGCGCCCCGACGGGAATCGGCGCTGCCACCGCCAGGCCAGCACCGGCGTTTGCCAGGGCCGTGCGGATCCGAGCCGTCACGGGACGCGTAGTTCGAGGTTCACTGCGAGGCCCGGCGCACCGGATCCGACCGGGGAGGAGGAGGCTCCCGAGCGATCCAGCTCCACCACCACCCAGGCGTGCTCGCCGACGGCGAGGCCGAGCAGCGCTCCCGCCGCGGCGGACGTCGCCCCGAGGAGGCCGATCGTCCGCAGGTAGGTGCCTGCGTCGCACACCGTGTCCGGGTCTCCGCAGAAGGGGATGAGGAAGGCGGTGGTGAGCGCGGCGCCGACGCCGCCGCCGACGAGAGCTCCCTGCCGCCAGCGCTCGCCGGTCCGTCGTAGGACCTCGAGCTGGCCGATCTGCTCGAGCGGGACGCGCAGACCGGCACGGTCCCGACGGATCCGGAGGTCGGAGGGGGTCGTCTCGACCAGGACGGCGCGTTCCCCGTGGAGCCCGGCCGCCGACGCCCAGATCCGAATCCGGTCCCCCGATTCGAGATCGGCGGCGCTCTCCTGGCCGGTAGCCGCGGTCGTCGGGAGCAGGACGAGGAGCGACGCAGCCAGGAGCGTCGGCCTCGTCTTCATCGTGGCATCCCTCTCCGTAGGCTCGAATCGACTGTCCCAAACCGAAGGGACACGCGACCGCCGCGTACGGGGCCGTCGACGAAACCACACCTGGCCGGGACGGATCGGCGGCCGCGTGCGACGGGTCGCGTGCCGGCCCGGCGCCGGCTGCCTGAACCACCAGGGGTTGACACAGGGAGTCTCACAGCTCCTCGTCGGGCCCCTGCCAGAGGTCGAACCAGTAGGCGAGGTAGCGCCAGCGTCCCCAGTCCTCGTAGACCGCCCGCGCCTCCTCGTCCGACGGCACCTCGCCTCCGAAGTAGCGGTCGGCCACGAAGGAGCGGAAGACGCTGTCGACGGCCAGCGCGTCGTAGCGGCCGAGCAGCATCAGCAGGGTCCCGGCCGCGTAGGCGCCGACGCCCTTGATCGCCAGCAGCTCGCGCTCCAGCTCGGCCGTCGGCAGGTCGGCCTCGACGAGCGCCTCCAGCTCGAGCTCGCCGGAGGCGACCCGGGTGGCGAGCTCGTGCACGTAGGGAGCGCGATAGCCGAGGGCGACCGCCCCTGCGAAGGCGTCCGGATCGACCGCGGCGATCGACTCGGGCGTCGGAAAGGCGTGCCCGCCGTCGTCCGGTTCCGCGACCCCGTCGGGGAGCGGGTCGCCGTACGCTTGCACGAGTCCGCGCACCATTCGCCTCGTGCCGCCCCACTGCACGTTCGTCGTGCAGATGGTCTTCACCGTGTCCTCGAACAGGCTCGGCGAGCGCAGCAGACGGCCGAGGCCCTCGGCGGGCACCTGCTCCCAACGGCCGCCCCGCTCCCGGCAGAGCTCGTGGAAGGCCGACAGGTCCTCGTCCAGTCGCAGCATCCGCCGGACGGCGTCACGGATCGACTCCCGCGCCCGGTCGCCGAGCGCGCGGTCGCCGTACCGCACCTCGACGGCGACGGCGGGATCGGTTCCCGGCGCGGGCCGCATCGTGAGGGCGACGACCGTGCCCGACGGCAGCCGGTGCGTCCGCTCCAGCGCCGGGGGATCGGGCCGCCAGACGTGGGGCGCCAGGACGGCCCATCCATGCGAGTAGACCGTCCCCTCGAAGCTGAAGGGCTCCGGCGTCGGCAGCAGCATCTCCTCGGTGTCCACGGGCGCTCCGTTCGCGGTAGGGAGTCGGGAACCCGGCGCGGCCGGCCGATGGGACAGTGTCGCTCCATCGGGGCCGCGCGTCCAGCGTCGTGACCTACGCTTGCGCCCGGCGCCCCGTGCCCGAAGGCTTGCTGGGAGAGAACGGTCCACCCCCGCCCCGTTCGGAGGATCCATGCCCATCGCCCACGTCGACGGCCTCCCGATGCTCTACGAGGACACGGGTGGCGACGCCCCGGCCGTCCTCTTCTGCCACGGATTCCTCATGGACCGGACGATGTTCGAGCCGCAGGTGGCCGAGCTCGCCGACGACTTCCGGTGCATCCGGTACGACGAGCGGGGCTTCGGGGGCACGCCGGCGCCGGGCCCCTTCGACTACTGGGACCTCGCCGACGACGCGGTGGCGCTGCTCGACTGGCTCGACGTCGAGTCCGCCGTCTTCTGTGGGATGAGCCAGGGGGGCTTCCTCTCGCTGCGGGCCGCGCTGCGGCACCCCGAGCGCGTGCACGGCCTCGTGCTGATCGACACGCAGGCCGGCGTGGACGACGAGGAGACGCGCGAGGGATACCGCCAGATGTTTCGGGTCTGGTTCGAGCACGGCCCCGTGGACGAGCTCGTGGACGAGGTCGCGCGCCTCATCATCGGCGACGACGAGACGCTGCGCGAGGAGTGGATCGCGCGCTGGAAGGACATCCCCGCCGAGCGGCTCCGCCACCCGGCCGAGTGCCTGCTCGAGCGGGACGACGTCACCGACCGGCTCGACGAGATCGGGTGTCCCGCGCTCGTCGTCCACGGCGAGGAGGACGAGGCCATCTCGATGGAGCGGGCCCAGCAGCTGGACGGCGGCCTGCCGGGCAGCGCCGGCATCGTACCCGTGCCGGGGGCCGCGCACGCGCCCAACCTCACCCATCCCGAGGTGGTGAATCCGCCGCTCCGGGCGTTCCTCGAAGAGCACGCCTGAGCCGGGGAGGTGTACGGTGGCAGCGAGCGCCCCGGAGGTCCGCTGTCCACTGTGCCGTTCCGACGAGGTCGTGCCGATCCGGTACGGCCGTCCGGACGAGGGACTCCGGGAGCAGGCCCGGCGGGGCGAGATCGTGCTGGGAGGCACCGAGGCCGCCCGCGACCGGCCGTCCCGGGCGTGCCGGAGCTGCGGCTGGCGCTGGCGCGAGGAGGGTCGCCGAGCCTGATCGGCCGCGGTTTTCGGGCCCATGCGTACACGCGCCGCGGTGCCGCAGGACGAGGCGCACCGAACACCGCACACGGAGGGTCGAGATGACGAGCCAGGTCGACGGCGGGAGGCGGCACGCCACCTTCGCCGGGGGGTGCTTCTGGTGCATGGAGACGCCGTTCGAGGGACTCGACGGCGTGGAGGAGGTCGTCGTCGGCTACACGGGGGGCGACGTGGAGGACCCCAGCTACGAGCAGGTCTGTCGTGGCGACACCGGACACCTCGAGGCGGCCCGCGTCACCTACGATCCGGAGCGGATCAGCTACGAGGAGCTCCTGCGCGTCTTCTGGCGCAACGTCGATCCGACCGACGACGGCGGCCAGTTCGCCGACCGGGGCTCGCAGTACCGCACCGCCGTCTTCGTCCACGACGCGGACCAGCGGGCGGCAGCCGAGTCCTCCCGCCGCGAGCTGGAGGCCAGCGGTCGGCTCGACGGTCCGGTCGTCACCGAGATCCGCGAGGCCGGCGCCTTCTGGCCGGCCGAGGAGCACCACCAGGACTTCCACGAGAAGAGTCCGGCGCGCTACAGCTCCTACAGGGCCGCGTGCGGCCGCCCCCAGCGGCTGCGCGAGCTGTGGGGCGAGGAGGCCGGTGAGGGCGCGGCCGGCTGAGCGTCCGGGCGACGGGGAGGCGCCCCGTCAGTGGCCGTGGGCTTGCCCCCGACGGACCCGGGTCCCGAACAGCCGGAGCGAGAGCACGTTGACCACGGGAATCAGCGCCGCCGACAGCAGGGAGCCGACGACGAAGGCCGCGAAGGAGGGGAGGAGGCCGCCCATCCCCGACACGATCGCCCACCACGCCGCCAGGTAGACAGCGAAGCCGACCAGCACGCCGGCCACCTCCCGCACCCCGCCCGTGTTCTCCATCCGTATCGGGGCGCCCCCCAGGAAGAGCGCCGAGACCAGCCAGTAGAGCGAGATCGCCACCGACCATTCCACGATCACCACGCTGCACCTCCCTCGTCGTTTTCACCCTCGGGCCGCCGCCCGCGCCCGTTCCGGGCCCGGCGGCGCGGCGGGGCTACGATGGGGCGCCGGGGACCGTCCGTAAAGACGGCGGCTTCGATCGCGAGCCGACGACGCGTCGGCTATGATTCGACGACGTGGCACGCAGCACGAGTTTCGAACCGGACCGGGAGCGTCGTGGAGCCGTTGGAGATGACGGAGCTGTTCGGGGACGAGCGGCCGCTGATCGGGGTCGTCCACCTCCGGCCGTTGCCCGGCGCTCCGGGCTACGGAGGGGACCGGGAGGCGGTACGGCGGCGGGCCGTCGACGACGCGCGGTCGCTCGCCTCCGGCGGCGTCGACGGGCTGCTGCTCGAGAACTACGGGGACGCGCCGTACCTGCCGGGAGGGGCGCCCCGGCACGTGGTCGCCTCCCTGACGGCCGTGGCGGCGGCCGTGCGCCGAGCGGTCGACCTCCCGCTGGGCGTCAACGTCCTCCGGAACGACCCCGGCGCCGCCCTGGCGGTGGCCGACGCGGTGGGCGGCGCCTTCGTCCGTGCCAACGTCTGGACCGGGGCGCGGCTGACCGACCAGGGGTTGATCCAGGGCCGCGCTCACGACGTCCTCCGCCAGAGAGACGTGCTGGGCTCGCGGGTGCGCGTGTTCGCCGACGTCCAGGTGAAGCACTCGGCCGGGCTCGCCGACCGGCCGCTGGAGACGGAGGTCGAGGAGGCGCTCCGGCGGGGCGGGGCGGACGCGGTGATCGTCACGGGTCCCGCGACCGGGCGAGCGGCGGACCCGGATCGGATCGACCGTGCGCGGGCGGCCGCCGCCGGCGCTCCCGTGCTCGTCGGGAGCGGCGTCACGCCCGACAACGTGGCCGCGCTGCTGGAGCGCTGCGACGGAGCGATCGTGGGCACCGCGCTGGAGCGCGGCGGGGTGACCGGAGCGCCGGTGGATCCGGACCGGGTGGCCGCGCTCGTGGCGGCCGCCCGCGGGAGGGGAGCCGAACCGGGCGAGGGGTCCGCCGATGAGCCGTGACGGATTTCGTCCGCTCTCGGAGACGTGGCGGGAGGTCGGTCCGGAGGAGGGCCTCCGGCGTGCCCGAGCGTTCCGCGACGCCATGCGGCGGCGCCGGACGGTCCGCGACTTCTCCGAGCGTGACGTCCCGCGGGAGCTGCTCGAGGCCTGCGTCCAGGCCGCGGGGACCGCGCCGAACGGCGCCAACCGGCAGCCGTGGCACTTCGTGGCGGTCTCCGACCCGGAGACCAAGCGGCGCATCCGGGGCGCGGCCGAGGAGGAGGAGCGGGCGTTCTACGAGGATCGCGCTCCCGACGAGTGGCTCGAGGCGCTCCGTCCGCTCGGCACCGGACCCGAGAAGCCGTTCCTGGAGACCGCACCGTGGCTGATCGCCGTGTTCGCCGAGAGCTACTCCCTGGACGCGGACGGCGAGAAGGTCAAGAACTACTACGTGCAGGAGTCGGTCGGCATCGCCACCGGCGTATTGATCACCGCGCTCCACCGGGCCGGCCTCGCGACCCTCACGCACACGCCCAGCCCGATGGGCTTCCTGAACGAGATCCTCGAGCGGCCGGACAACGAGCGCCCCTTCCTCCTCCTCGTCGTCGGCTATCCGGCCCCCGACGCCGAGGTGCCGGTGATCGACAAGAAGCCGCTGGAGGAGATCACCTCCTGGCGGTGAGCGGGCGGCGCGGGGATCGACGAACCGCCGTCTCCGCGGCCGCGATCCCGACCGCTCCTTCAGTCCCGCCCGAGGGCCTCCCTCACGACCCGTCGTACGGGTCGCCCTCCGCGTCGTCACCCCCGGCGGCGCTGATCGGCACGCTCCAGCGTGTGTCGTCCCAGGCCATCGACAGCGTGGCGCCGTCCTCGCCGTCGGACTCCAGGGTGAGCGTCATCTCCTCCACCGTGGCGTCCGTGCTCGTGGGCGTCGCGGTCGCCGATCCGACGTCGTTCTCCCGGACGGAAGCGTCGATGGGGATGCCCCAGCGCTCGGTCGCGTCGTTGAAGACGATCTCCCAGCTCTCCTCGCCCGGAATCGCGTAGACGGCGTAGCTGCCCTCGGTCAGCTCGACGCCGCCCACGTCGACCGGCCCGGTCACGTGGAGGGTGGTCGGCTCGTTCGCGCCGAGGCGCCACGGCCGGTCGAAGGCGACCAGCCCGCCGAAGACGTTCCGATCACGCTTGCGGGGGCTGCTGTAGCAGATCTTGAGGAGGCGGCCGCCGACCGTGACCGACGAGGAGTCCGGTGGGCTGGCCCGGCCCGTCAGCTCCTCACCGGAGGCCTGGAAAGAGCAGGCGGGAGCTTCCTGGTCTTCCACGCCGTCGGGCGCGCTCCCCATCGGCGCGGCGGGGGTGGCGGACGCGGTCGCCACGGGAAGGAGCGCGGCCGCAGCGAGCACGAGAACGGGCTGCCATCGAAAGCTCATGGGTTCCTCCGGGATCGATTGACGGTTCGACCGTCGAGCGGGAGCCCGACGGACCGGTCGGGGCCGGTCCAAACCCCGGGAGGGCGCCGGCGTTCCACGGTGGTCCCGTCCGCCGTCCGGCTCCGGGGCCGCCGCCGGCAGCCGCACCTCCGGTCGCGGCTGTTGCTCGCCGGAGCCTCCGGTGGCTATGCATGGTCCGACCTCGAGCCCGTGCGTGCCGCACGCCTGTCGGATCCACGACCCGGGAGACCCTCATGCGCCGCATGCTCCGTCCCCTCGTCCTCGCCGCCGCGACCGCGCTGCTGCTCACCACGGCGCTCGACGCCCAGGGCCGCCCCAACCGGCCGGTCCTGCACGGGAAGCACTGGGTCGCGATCACCGGCAAGCCGCTGGGCGCCGAGGCCGGGGCCGCCATCTTCCGCAGCGGAGGCAACGCCGTGGACGCCGCCTGCGCGATGCTGGCGGCGACGGCCACCATGTGGGACGTGCTCGGGTGGGGGGGCGAGACCCAGGCGCTGATCTACAACCCCGAGACCGGAGAGGTCGTAGGCGTGAACGGACTCGGCGTGGCACCGACCGGGGCCACGCCGGCCTTCTTCCGCGAGCGGGAGATGGACTACCCGCCCGCCTTCGGGCCGCTGGCGGCGGTGACGCCGGGCACGCCCGGCGCCCTCATGACCATGCTGGCCGAGTACGGCACGATGACGCTCGAGGAGGTGCTGGCTCCCGCGATCCAGATGGCCGAGGGCTATCCGATCGAGGAGGGCGCGGTGGAACGCATCCGCGCCTACGCGGACACGATCCGGCAGTGGGAGCACTCCGCCGAGGTGTTCCTCCCGAACGTGGACTCGACCGGTCGCCGGCAGCCCCCCGAGGTCGGCCAGGTCTTCCGCCAGCCGGACCTGAAACGGACGCTGGAGAAGCTCGTCGAAGCCGAGCGACGGGCACGAGAGGGAGGCGCCGACCGCGCGGAGGCGATCTACGCGGCCTACGAGCGCTTCTACGAGGGCGACATCGCGCGGGAGATCGTCCGCTCGGTGCGCGAGGCCGGCGGCCTGTTCACCGCCGACGACCTGGCCGGATGGGAGGTGAAGCTCGAGGAGCCGGTGCGCGCCGACTACCGCGGCTACGAGGTCTTCAAGCTCACGAGCTGGGTCCAGGGGCCCGTACTGCTCCAGATGCTGAACATGCTCGAGCCGTTCGACCTGGCGTCCATGGGCTACAACAGCGCGCGGTACGTCCACACCCTGTACCAGGTCATGAACCGCGCGTACGCGGATCGCGACTTCTACTACGGGGATCCCTACGTCGCACCCGAGGAGCCGCTCCCGGGACTGCTGTCGGAGGAGTACGCCAGGTCCCGGGTCGAGGACCTGGACCTCGAGCGCAACGACCCCTGCGTGGCGCCCGGCGACCCGTACCGATTCCAGGACGGCACGAACCCGTTCGCCGACTACCTCGCCGAGTGGCCCCTCACCCCGGAGTGCGGGGAAGAGGAGAACACCGCCTCGCGGGTCGAGGGCCGGGACGCCGTCCGGCGCCTGGCCGATCGGAGCAGGGTCTCACGCGCGGAGGCGCGGGCCCGACTCGAGCGCTTCACGCGGGGCACGACCTCGATGCAGGCGGTCGACAGCGCGGGCTGGATCGTCTCGATGACCCCCTCGGGCGGCTGGATCCCCGCCTTCGTCGCGGGCGAGACCGGCGTCGGGCTGAGCCAGCGCATGCAGAGCTTCGTGCTGGACAGCGTCCAGAACCCGTACAACGTGGTGGCGCCCGGCAAGCGTCCCCGGGCCACGCTGACCCCCACGCTCGTGCTCGAGGGCGGCGAGCCCTTCCTCTCCTTCTCGATCCAGGGGGGCGACTTCCAGGACCAGAACAGCCTGCAGTTCTTGCTGAACGTGGTCGAGTTCGGGATGGAGGTGAACGAGGCCGCCGAGGCCGCGAACTTCAACACCTACCAGCTCCACAACTCCTTCGGCGACCACTCGATCCATCCGGGACGGATCCGTCTCAACGCCGCTACGCCGGCCTGGGTCAGGGAGGCGCTGGTCGGGATGGGCTACGAGATCGACGACGTCGACGAGCGGACGTCGGGTCCGATGAACGCGGTCTGGTTCGACCGGGAGCACGGCACCTTCTGGGGGGCCGCCTCCGACTACGGAGACGACTACGGGATCGCCTGGTGACGCGGACCCGCAGCGGGAGAGGGCGGCCGGGTCAGGTCCCGGCGACCGCCCGTTGTGGGGTGCGGCCGTCGAGGCTGACCCGGACGGCCTCGCAGTCGTAGCTCTCGAGCGCCTCCGCCGCTTCGGTCGGTGCCACCGCGGCCGCCGCCCCGAGCACCAGACGGGGGCTGTACACCTTCGCCACCGAGGCGACCTCCGCCGACGCCGAGCGCGTCTCCGCCGGCGTATCGGAGGAGGGCGCGTCCGTCGCCGCGAGCAGCAGCAGCGCAGCGAAGGACATCCCGGCGAGCGCCGTCATCGGTTCCCGTCCCAGCTCACGAAGCCGTGTTCTCCACATCGTCCCTCTCCCGTCGTTCGTCGAGTGCGAGGCTCACACCTCATCCGACAGTCACGACGGGGCAGAGGGTTGCAGGGTTTCAGCGCGCCGTCAGTCGACCTCGTCCATGCCCCCGGTGACGGTCGCGGCCTCGCGGCGGGGCTTCGCCCCGTCCCGTTGCTCGAAGCGACCCTCCAGCCGCTCGAGCACGTCCCGGAACGAGCTGTACTCCAGCTCCTGCGTCGGCAGCATCGCGGCGCCGAAGAAGCCCTGGCGCCGCATCTCGTCCGCCTTGCGCTGCGCCTTCAGGCGGCACTCGTCCCAGGCCGTGTTGCCGAAGATATCGACGCTCTCGCTCAGCTTGCCCTGGCGGTTGACCGAGTAGGCCATGCAGGCCACGAGCGGCAGGCAGTAGGTGCCCGCGACGGGCGTGTTGATCGCCACCGGCATGAAGGGCATGTGATGGCTTCCCCGGGCGTCCCCGGCCACGTACGGGACGGTCATGTACGGGCTCACCAGCTCCTCTGGCGCGGGGAAGATGTTCTGGCTGCGGACGAGGGCGACCGGATCGTCCTTGCCCTTGTACTCTCCGGCGATGGTATGCAGCCGATCGGTGGAGACGCTGACCACCTGCTGGTCGGGAAA
>CAZEUW010000034.1:0-15308 GCA_964515425.1 uncultured Gemmatimonadota bacterium
TAGGCGGCCACCGTCCGGTGGCGCTGCCAGGTGGCCGCGTAGAGGCGGTCCGGGTCCCGCGGGTCCATCACGATGTCGGTGGCGCCCGTCCACTCGTCGTCGCCCAGCACCTTCCGCCAGGTCTCGCCGCCGTCGGTCGTCTTGTAGAGCCCCCGGTCGCCGCCCGAGCTCCAGAGCGGGCCCTGGGCGGCCACCCAGACCACGTCGGAGTCCTCGGGGTGGACGAGGATCGTCGAGAGGTGCTCCGACTCCTCCAGCCCCATGTTCTCCCACGTCTTGCCGCCGTCCTCGCTCCGGTAGATCCCGTCCCCAAAGCCGACGTGCCGGCCGCCGACGTTCTCGCCGGTGCCCACCCAGACGGTGGAGGGATCACCGGGGTCGAGGGTGACCGAGCCGATCGAGTAGGAGTCCTGGTCGTCGAAGATCGGCGTCCAGGTGGTGCCCGCGTTCTCCGTCTTCCACACGCCGCCCGAGCCCACGCCGACGTACCACACGCTCTGATCCTCGGGGTGGATCGCGATGTCGGCGATCCGGCCGGAGTTCATCGCCGGCCCGATGTTGCGCAGCTCGAGCCCGGAGAGGTCGATCTCCGAGACGTCGGGGGCCGGCTGCTGGGCGTCGGCGGGCGCGACGGAGAGGGCGGCGAGGAGGAGGGAGAAGAGTGCGACGACGGGCGAGAGCGCTTTCCGGGTCATGGCGGCTCCGGTGCGGGGGAGCTGTGGTCGAACGAGGTCGCCGGGGTCCGGCGCGGCCAAGCTAGCAAGGGGGGAGGGGGGCGGACAAACGACGGACGTCGCGGGGAAGTGGGCGTTGCGCTCCCGGAGTTCCTACGTAAACTGCCGTGACCCTGTCTCTCGCTACGGAGCCTGCACATGAGGAGCGTCGGGCGGTGGGCCCTCAGGATCGTCGCGGCGCTCGCGCTGCTGGCGCTGCTCGCCCTGGGCGCCGTGTACCTGGCCTCCGAGCGCGTGCTCTCACGGACCCACGCGGCCGAAGAGCGGCGGGTGAGCATCCCGACCGACGTGGCCTCGATCGTCGAGGGGCGGCGCCTCGCCGCCCTGCGCGGCTGCTACGGCGGCTGCCACGGAGACGGAACCGCCGGGGAGGTCTTCTTCGACCCGCCCGGGCTGGAGGGCCTGCTGTTCGGCCGCTTCGTGACGCCCGATCTGGGCCGCCTGGCCCGATCCTGGTCGGTCGCCGAGCTGGAAGCCGCGATCCGACAGGGCGTGCGACCCGACGGGACGAGCACGCTGGCCATGCCCTCCTCGATGCTCCAGCATCTCTCCGACGAGGACCTCGGACGGATCCTCGCCTTCCTCCGGAGCCGGGGCGAGGGGGAAGGGTGGGAGACGGACGTGCGGTTGGGCCCCCTCGCCCGTTTCTTCGTCCTCCGCGGCGTCTTCGAGCCCCAGGCCGAACTCGTCGGCCGGGCACGGACGCCGCCGGCTGCCACGCCTCGGGCCGACACGATGGCGCGCGGCGAGTACCTGGCCCGCACCGTCTGCACCGAGTGCCACGGGCTCGATTTCGAAGGGGCCGGCGAGCTGGGCACGGCACCGCCGCTCGCCGTCGTGGCCGGCTACGGGCCGGACGAGTTCGCGCGGCTCATGGCGACCGGCGAGGCGGTCGGCGGCCGCGAGCTCGGCCTGATGCGAGACGTCTCCCTGTCCCGGTTCTCGCACTTCACCGAGGACGAGGTGGCGGCCCTCTACGCCTACCTGCGGGAGCGGGCCGGGACGTAGCGCCCCCGACCCGTCAACTCTCCGCGTCCGGCATCCGCGCCCTCACGAACGCCGCCATGATCCGACCGTCGAGCTGGTCGGCCACCGCCTCGGGGTCGAGCCCCGCCTCGCGGAGGAAGCCCTCGGCGTCCTCGGCCCGGTACACCCGCGTGGGCTCGACGTCGACGTCCACGAAGCCGGCCTCTTCGAGCAGCGTCCGGTACTCGTCCTCCTCCAGGGCGCCCGCCACGCAGCCGATCCAGAGCTCCATGCTCTTCCGCACGGCCTCGGGCACCGGGCCGGTGACGACGACGTCGGAGACCGCGAACCGTCCGCCGGGCCGCAGCACGCGCGCCGCCTCCCGGATCGCCCGCGGCTTGTCGGTCGACAGGTTGATGACGCAGTTGGAGATGATCACGTCGACGGAGTCGTCCGGCAGGGGCAGGTCCTCGATCTCCCCCTCCAGGAACTCGACGTTCTCGACGCCCGCCTCACGCGCGTTCTCGCGGGCCAGCTCCAGCATGTCGTCGGTCATGTCGACGCCGTAGGCCTTGCCCGTCGGGCCCACGCGCCGGGCCGACAGGATCACGTCCACGCCGCCGCCCGATCCCAGGTCGAGGACGACCTCGCCCTCCTGGAGCTCGGCCAGCGCCGCCGGGTTGCCGCAGCCCAGGGAGGCGGCGATGGCCTTCTCGGGCAGGCCCGCGCTCTCCTCCTCGGTGTAGAGGTCGGAGGTGATCGGATCGGGGGCCGGCTCGGCCGAGCAGCCGCAGGCGGAAGCGCCAGAGGGCCCGCAGCTCGCGCGCTCGCCCGCCGCCGCCGTCCGGGCCGCCTCCGCGTACTTCTCCCGCACCGTCTCCCGCGTGGCGTCGCTCTCCGTCGCCGTCCCGGGCCCTGTGTCGCTCCTCGTGTCGGTCATATCAACCTCCATTGATGTGTTGTGGCAAAAAAACTCGTCGGCATCGCGCGGTCCGCCCGATTCGCCTCAGCAGCACCGCTCCATCTCGTAGGCCGCGTCATCGCCGGCCGCCGAGGCCAGCTCTTCGAGCCGGTCCCGGAGCTCGGCGAGCCCCGTCGGGTCGAGGGAGTAATAGGCCCACCGGCCCTGGCGCCGGTCCCGGACCAGGCCTGCCTCCTTCAGCTTCGCCAGGTGGAAGGAGAGCAGGGACTGGCTCACGTCCATCGCCTCGGTCAGCTCGCAGACGCACTCCTCGCCGCCGCGGAGGAGCTCCAGGATCCGGAGCCGCTTCGCGTCGGAGAGCGCCTGGAATCGGGCGTCGAGGGTCGTAGCAGCGCGTGTCTCGCTCATGACGGTGCGCAATATATCAATGACTATTGATGTGTCAAGCCCGGGGAATGGTCAACAAGTCTCCGGCGCCCGACGCGGCACTCGCACGGTCGGCGTGCGTCGCGGGGCCGGCTGGACGGACCTGCCGGGAGGGGGACAGGTTCAAGTCCGGGAAGGAGCGAGCCCCGAACGGAGGAGCGTGGCGTGCGAGTGGCGGAGGCGGTCGGCAGGGCCCTGGTCGCATCGGGCGTGGACCACGTCTTCGGCGTGGTCGGGAGCGGCAACTTCTGGGTGGCCCACGCCATGTCGGAGGCGGGCGCCCGCTTCGTGGCCTCCCGGCACGAGTGCGCCGCCGTGTGCATGGCCGACGGGTGGGCGCGCGCCTCCGGCCGGCTCGGCGTGGCCACCGTCCACCAGGGGCCCGGCCTCACCAACGCGGCCACCGGGCTGGCCGAGGCCGCCAAGTCGCGGACGCCGCTCCTCCTGCTGGCCGCCGACACCTCGACGGCCGCGGCCACCTCCAACTTCCGGATCGACCAGGACGGCCTGGCCACCTCGGTCGACGCCTCGGTCGAGCGGCTGCACACGCCGGCGAGCGCCCTCGAGGTCCTGGCCCGCGCCCGTCGCCGGGCGCTCCTCGAGCGGCGCACGGTGGCCGTGATGATGCCGAAGGACGTCGGTCAGGCCGAGGCGCCGGGGGAGGCGACGCTGCCGCCGCTGCCGCCGGTCGCGTTGCCGGCCCCGGCCCCCGAGGGCGTGCGGGCCGCCGCGGACCTGTTGGAGGGGGCGAAGCGGCCGGCGATCGTGGCCGGGCGGGGCGCGGTCGCGGCGGAGGCCCGGGAGCCGCTCCAGGACCTAGCAGATCGGACGGGCGCCGTGCTCGCGACCTCGGCCAACGGTCACGGCCTCTTCGCGGGCCACCCGCGATCGCTCGGGATCGCGGGTGGCTTCGCCGCGCCGCTGGCCGCCGAGCTGCTCGCCGGCGCGGACGTGCTCCTCGCCGTGGGGGCGTCGCTGAACATGTGGACCACGCGGCACGGCACGCTGGTCGGTCCCGACACCCGGATCGTCCAGATCGATTTCGAGTCGGGCGCGATCGGCGTCCACGAGCCGGCGGAGGTCGGCCTCGTGGCCGACGCGGCCGAGGCCGCCCGGGCGCTGGTCGCCGAGCTCGACCGCAGGGGCCACCGGGCGGAGGCGTGGGGCGGCGAGCCGCTGGCGCGTCTGGAGGAGCGGATCGCCGCGAGCGGCTGGCACGACGAGCCCTACGAGGAGGCCTCGACGGCGGACACGATCGACCCGCGCACCCTGAGCCGGAGGCTGGAGGAGCTGCTCCCCGCCGAGCGGACGGTGGCGGTCGACTCGGGCCACTTCATGGGCTGGCCGGCGATGCACCTGTCGGTTCCCGACGAGCGCGGCTTCGTGTTCAACCAGTCCTTCCAGTCGGTCGGCCTGGGCCTCGGGGCGGCGATCGGGGCGGCGCTGGCCCGACCCGACCGGGTCACCGTCGCCGCGCTCGGCGACGGCGGCGTCTTCATGGCGCTGGGCGAGCTCGAGACCGCCGCGCGGCTGGGCCTCCCGATGCTGATCGTGGTCTACGACGACGCCGCCTACGGGGCCGAGGTCCACCACTTCGGCCCCGAGACCGACGCGCTCGACACCGTCCGCTTCCCCGGCGCCGATCTCGCCGCCCTGGGCCGGGCGGCCGGCGGCGAGGGGATCACGGTCCGGGCGCCCGAGGACCTCGCCCCGGTCGCCGACTGGCTGGAGTCCCCGGACGGTCCCCTGGTGGTGGACGCGAAGATCACCCCGACGGTGGTGGGCGGATGGCTGGAGGACGCATTCCGCGGTCACTGAGCCGGACGGACCGGAGCGAGCGCGCGAGTCCCGACGACTGACGGAGGAACTCCCATGACGGACCTGACCCAGCTGATCGACGCGATGCGCGGCGGAGCCGTGGAGGTGGTCGATCTGACCGCCCCCCTCTCCGAGTCCACCCCGGTCATCGAGCTGCCGGACCCCTTCGCCGACACGCCCGGCTTTTCGCTGGAGGAGCTGAGCCGCTACGACGAGCGGGGCCCGGCCTGGTACTGGAACGTGATCACCACCGGGGAGCACGTCGGCACCCACTTCGACGCCCCGGTCCACTGGGTGACGGGCGAGGACGGGGAGGACGTCTCGGAGGTGCCCGCCGGCAGGCTGGTGGGCCCGGCGGCCGTGATCGACCGGAGCGCCGAGGCCGCCGCCGATCCGGACTACCTGCTCGAGGTGGAGGACCTGCGGGCGTGGGAGGAGGAGCACGGGCCGCTCCCCGCGGGCGGGTGGCTGCTCTACCGGACCGGATGGGACGCGCGGGCCGACGACCCGGAGGCCTTCCTCAACGCCGACGAGGAAGGGCCCCACACTCCCGGGATCTCGGTCGAGTGCGCCCGCTGGTTGGCCGAGGAGGCTCCGGTGGTCGGCCTGGGGGTGGAGACGGTGGGGACCGACGCCGGCGCGGCGGGCGGCTTCGAGCCGCCGTTCCCGGTCCACTCCTTCCTGCTGGGAGCCGGCAAGTACGGCGTCACCCAGCTCCAGAACCTGGCCCGCCTGCCCGCCACGGGCAGCGTCGTGGTGGTCGCCCCGCTCCCGATCGAGGGGGGCTCGGGGAGCCCCTGCCGCGTGCTCGCGCTGGTGCCCCGCTGACGGCCGAGGAGGGCTCGGGAGGGTCCGACCGGCTCCGGGAGAACTTCGCCTCCCGGGTCGGCCTCCTGCTCACCACCGTCGGGGTCGCGGTCGGCCTCGGCAACGTGTGGCGTTTCCCGTACATGACGGGCGAGTTCGGCGGCTCGGCCTTCGTCCTCGCCTACCTGGCCGCGGCGCTCCTGATCGGGGTGCCGGGGCTGGTCGCCGAATGGACCCTCGGCCGCAGCACCCGCCGCGGGCCGGTGGGCGCCTTCGAGCGGGCCGGTCTGCCCGGTGGCCGGGCGCTGGGATGGCTCTTCTTCGTCACGGTCACGGCGGCCACCGGCTACTACGCCAACGCGATCGGGTGGGTGCTCTTCCACGGCGTCGGGCAGGCGACCGCTGCCCTGTCCGGGGCGGGCTCGGCGGCCGGGAGCGAGATCCTGCCCCCCGCCACCGGCTTCGACGGCCGCTCGCTCCTCCTCCAGCTCGGCTGCACCGGGGCGGTCCTGGCCGCCGCGGGGCTGGTGCTCCGGCGGGGGCTCCGCTCCGGGATCGAGGCCGCCAGCCGGTGGCTCACGCCGCTTCTGTTCGGGACGCTGCTGGTCCTCATCGTCCGGGCATTGACGCTGGAGGGAGCCGGGGCGGGCCTCGACTGGTACCTGCTCAAGTTCGACCCGTCCGGCCTCGGGCCCGGCGCGCTGCTGGCCGCGATCGGGCAGGCGGTCTTCTCGCTGGCGCTGGGCGGGACGTTCATGGTCGTCTACGGCTCCCACATGGGCGAGGACGAGCGGCTCATGGCGAACGCCGGCTGGACGGCCGTAGGCGACGTCGGCGCGGGGCTGCTGGCGGGGCTGGCCGTCTTCCCGGCCGTCTTCGCCCTGGGCCTGGAGCCCGCCGGGGGCCCGGACCTCGTCTTCTCGGTCCTCCCGCGGGTGTTCGGCGAGGTGCCGTTCGGCCGCGTCCTGGGGGCGCTCTTCTTCCTCGCCCTCGGAGGCGCCGCGTTCCTCTCGGCGCTCGCGGCCCTGGAGGTGCTGGTCGGCGGGCTGGTGGACGAGGCCGGGCTGGAGCGTCGGAGGGCCGTCCCGCTGGTGGCTGGGCTCGTCCTGGTGGCCGCCGCGCCGCCGATGGTGAACATGGAGGTCTTCGTCCCGTGGGACCTGACCTTCGGGTCCGGCATGCAGACCTTCGGGGCCCTGGCGGCCCTGATCACCGTGGGCTGGTGCATGGATCGCGGGGCGGTGCTCGCCGCCGTCGCGCGGTCCGGCGGTGCGGTCGGGGTCGGGTGGCGGGGAACGTTGCTGCGGCTCTGGGTCCGGTGGATCGTGCCGGCGGCGATCCTCGCCACCGGCGGGTGGTGGCTGGCGACGGAGGTGCTCGGCGGCTAGCCGTCTCCGGCGTCCTCTTCGGCCTCGCTCGTGGTGAGCCGCCACGTCACCCGCTTCTCGGCGAGCTCGCGGCAGGCCTCCCGCACCTCTTCGGGCAGCTCGTCGTCCTCCGGCAGCTCCGCCTTTCGGCGCCAGCTCACCTCCAGCACCTTCTCCCACAGCCCCGCCGGCTCCAGCAGCTCGCGGAGCGTCTCCTCGTCCTCGATCCGCCAGCCTTCGCTCCGGCTCGCCCTCACCCGCCAGGCGTCACCCGAGACGGAGCGCTCGCCGGTCTCCTCGAAGAAGCGCTCGAGCCGTGACCGGATCTCCTTCAGCTCGGATCGGATCTCGCTCTTCCGCGCCCTGAGCTCGCCGTAGCGGTCGGCGAGGGCGGCGGCCTCCGCGTGGGAGGGCGCCGGCGGGGCGGGCTCCTGCTGCCAGTTCTCCGGGTACTCGTCGGCGAAGGCGGGGCAGTGGGGCTGGAAGTCGCACCACTTGCAGTAGTGGCCGGGGTCGGGCTCGAAGCGCTCCTCCCGGATCCCTCGGGCCACGTCGCGGACGGTGGCCTTCAGCGCCTCGATCCGCTCCTCCGGGTGTCGGGGGGCCTCGAGCAGGGTCTGCGAGTTGACGTGGTAGAGGGCCAGACGGTCCACCGGCATCCCGTACATCTGCTCGACGCCTAGCTGGTAGAGGGTGAGCTGCCGGTCGGTCTTCACCCGCTCGAGGTCGAACGCCCCGCCGGTCTTGTAGTCGACGACCCGGAGCTTCTCGCCCTCCAGCTTGTCGAGCCGGTCGACGAAGCCGGTGAAGGGCACCCCCTCGACCTCGAAGGCGAGCCGCTTCTCGGTGTCGAAGGCGGGGCGGAAGTCCGCGGCGTGCTTCTCGTAATAGGCGCGCACCATCTCGCGGCCGTTCCGGTGGCGCCGCTCCCGCTCCTCCTCGGTCGGGTAGGCGTCCGGGTCGAACTCCTCCTCGAAGGCGGCGAGCACCTCCTCCAGCGGAGGGGGCTCGGTCAGCCGCTTCTCGTAGAAGGCTTCGAGCGCGGCGTGGACGGCGGAGCCCAGGTTGAAGAAGGGCTTGGGCTCCTCGGGCAGCCGGTCGACGTACTTCAGCTTCCACTGCTGGGGGCAGCGGAGGTAGGTCTTCAGGCTGGAGGCGCTCAGTCGACGCACGGGCCTCACCGCCTCATTCGCCCGAGGCCGCGACGAGGCCAGGATACGACGACCCGTCGGGCGCCACGAGCTCCACGCCCAGCAGGCGCGCCACCAGCGGGGCCACGTCCTCCAGCCGCATCCGGGGGACGACCGCTCCGGCGGTCAGCCCGGCGCCCCACGCCACCAGCCCGGTCTCCATGCGGGGCAGGGCGGGGTGGTAGCCGTGGGTGCCGCCCGCCGCCCGCCGGACGGCCCGGCCCGACGCGGTGGGCGTGAAGAGGATCCCCGGGAGCGCCGCCAGCGCGAGCGGGGCGTCGGGGTCGGCGCCGAGCCGGTCCAGCTCCTCGCGCTCCACGATCCGGAAGAGCTTCCGGACGCCGGGAGGGAGCTCCGAGAAGACGCGGCGGACCTCGGCCAGCGTCCGGTCGTCGTCAACCTCCCGAAGCCGGAGGAAGGCCGACCCGCCGGCTGTGTGGAAGGTCGCGCGCCATCCCTCGCCCCGGTCGCGCGCCGCCGTCCGGAGGCCCGCCTCGGCGAGCCACGCGTTGGGCAAGACCCGCGTGTGGACGTCGACGAACCCGTGGTCGCCCGTGATCACGAAGGCCGTCCGGTCCAGGATGCCCGCCCGGGCGGCCGCCTCGCGCATCTGGCCGATCGCCCGGTCGGCCGCCGCCACCGCGCGGCGCACGCGATCGCCCTCCCGCCCCTCGTCGTGCTGCACGCGGTCGGTCTCGATCAGGTGCACGGTGAGGAGCCGCGGCCGATATCGCTCCACGAGGTAGGCCGCGGCGTCCCCCGCCCGGTCGTCCCGGGTGAGGTGCTCGATCGTGAAGTTGTCGGCCGTGAGCCGTCCGGTGGCCTCCCGCTCGATCTCGTCCAGTAGCTCCGGCGGACGGTCGTGCTCCCGGAGGAGCTCGATCGGATCCGCTCCCTCCTCCAGCGGCCAGATCTCGGGGACGTTCCGGTCGATCGGTGCGCCCACGCTCACCGGCCAGCCGACGCTGGCCGTCGTCCCGCCGGACTCGCGCACCGCGTCCCACAGCGTCGGCACCCGGATCGAGTCCTCGTGCCAGTACCAGCGGCCGGTGGGGCCCGCGGGCTCGAAGGGCGCGTTGTGGAAGATCCCGTGCCGGTCGGGCCGGGCGCCGGTGATCATCGTCGTGTGGGAGGGATAGGTGACCGAGGGGAAGACGCTCCGCACCGCCTCGGCGTGGACCCCCTCGCGAGCCATCTCCTGGAGGTTGGGCGCCGGCCAGCGCTCCTCGAGGTAGAACTCGGGCCGGAGGCCGTCGACCGAGACGAGCACGACGTGGTCGGCGGGCGGGGCGGTGTCGCCCGCCGACGCCTGCGCCGCGACGGAACCGGATCCGGCGGGAACGAGGGCCGCCACCAGGACGGCCATCGCGGCCGACCGCAGGGTCGAGGAGAGCGACTTCCTCATGGAATCGGATTCCTTTCCCGAAGGCAGCTCGGCTGGATCGGATTCGGGGGTCGGGCAGCGCCACGAGCACTCGCCGACCCGGAGCTCCAAGGGAGCGATGACCCGAAGCGCGGGCAAGGCCGACGGTCCGCGGCGCCCCGCTTCGCTACCTCTCCCGGCCAGCCATGGGTATTTTGCGAGGTACCGCTCCGACGCTTCCGGTCCCCTTCGGATGCATCCTCGGCTCTCGGGACGGCTCATCGTCGAGCACCGGGCACTGCCATGAGCGAGATCCAGCTCGTACACGCGTACGATCCCACCCTCTTCTTCACCTCCTTGGCGCTCGCCGCCTTCGGCGGATACGTGGCCCTCTGGCTCATCGATCGTGTGAAGGGGAGAGGCAAGCCGGTCGAAGGGGATCGATGGCTGGCGGCCGCGAGCGGAGCGATGGGCGTCGGGATCTGGAGCATGCACTTCACCGGCATGATCGCCCTTCAGCTCCCCGTTCCCGTCGCCTACGAGCCCGGCCCGACGCTCCTCTCGATGGTGATCGCCGTCTTCGCGTCGCTCATGGCGCTGGCCGTCGTGCGCAGGGACCGGGTGACCACGAGTCAGCTCGTGGGCGCGTCCGCCCTCATGGGGGCCGCCATCGCCGGCATGCACTATACGGGGATGGCCGCCATGCGCATCCCCGGGGAGATGTACTACCTGCCCGGGCTGGTGATGGCGTCGCTCGCCGTCGCCTTCGTGGCCTCCGGGGCGGCGCTCTGGCTGTTCCTGAGACATCGGGACCGCAGTTCCGATCTCCGCGCGCCTCGCTGGGGCAAGCTCGCCGGCGGGCTCGTGCTCGGCGTGGCGGTCTCGGGCCTCCACTATACCGGCATGGCGGCGGCGCGCTTCCGGGACCTGCGAACGGACGCCTCGCTGCCCGGTGGGGCATTCCTGCTCGGCGAGAGCCTCTATCTCTGGGTGGGTGTGGGCAGCCTCGCCCTGCTCGGGCTCGGGCTGGTGGCCGCGCTGGTCGACCGGCGGCTGCAGGCGGCCTATGCGGGCGAGCTGCGGGAGAGCCAGTCTCGGTACGAGAGGCTGCTCACCGAGATTTCCGACGTGGTGTCGATCCTGGATGCTGACGGCACGATTCGGTACCAGAGTCCGTCGGCCGAGAAGCTCTTCGGCTTCGATTCGCACGAGCGAACGGGCCGGTCGGTGTTCGAGACGGTCCACCCGGACGACCTCGAGGAGGTCCACGAGGCCTTCGAAAGGTCGTTGACGACCAGCGTCCCCACCACCCTCCAGTACCGTCTTCGCCACGCCGACGGGAGCTGGCGGGTCGTGGAATCCACCAGCGTCAACCCTGAGGACCGGGAGCTCGGAGCGATCGTCGAGGTCACCCGCGACATCACCGACCGGGTCGAGGCCCAGGAGAAGTACCGGGCGGTCTTCAATACCAGCCCGTCGGCGGTGGGGCTCGCCACACTGGAGGAGGGCCGGTTCCTCGACGTGAACCGCGCGTTCGCGGACCTGGTCGGCCGCGACCGCGAGGAGATGATCGGCCGGACCGCCGGCGAGCTCGACGTGTGGGCCCGACCGGGGGACAGGGAGCGCATCGTCGAACGGGTGAAGGAGGTGGGCAGCGTGCGGAACTTCGAGACCGCCTTCCGGGAGGTGGAGGGCGACGTCGTGGAAGTGCTGTTCTCCGCCCGCGTGGTGGAATTCGGGGGGACGCGGCATCTGCTGGGCGTCGCCACCGACATCTCCGAGCTCAAGGAGTTCGAGAAGGCGCTCGAGCGCATGGCCCTCCACGACCAGCTGACGGGACTCCCCAACCGGACGCTGTTCCACGACCGCCTCACCCACGCCCTCGAGCGGGCGGGACGAGAGGAGAAGCTGATCGCCGTGGTCTTCCTGGACCTCGACCGGTTCAAGGTGATCAACGACTCCCTGGGGCACGCCGCCGGCGACCGGGTGCTCCAGATCGTCGCCGACCGCCTGACGGGGGTGATTCGAGACGCCGACACGGTGGCCAGGGTCGGCGGGGACGAATTCGCGGTCCTGCTCGAGGGGCTGTCGTCACCGGACGACGTCGAGCAGGGAATGGCGCGCATCTGTGGCGCCTTCGAGGTCCCGGTCGAGGTCGAGGGCACCTCGTATTCGCTGACCGCTTCGATCGGGGTCGCCCACAGCGGCATCCAATTCGAGGAGCCCGGGGACCTGGTTCGGCTCGCCGACGCCGCGATGTATCGGGTCAAGCGGCCGGGCAGCACGCTCTTCCACGTGTTCGAGCCCTCCCTGGACCGCGATCTCACCGATCGCCTCCAGAGGGAGACGGCGCTCCGGCGTGCGGTCGAGGAGGAGCAGTTCGAGGTGCACTTCCAGCCCATCTACCGGCTCGCCACCCGGGAGATCGTCGCTGCCGAGGCGCTCGCCCGCTGGCGCCATCCGGTGCGAGGTCTGCTCCAGCCCCACGCGTTCATACCGCTGGCCGAAGAGATCGGCCTGATCGGGCCGATGGGCGACCAGGTCCTGCGCCGGGCTCTCCGGCTGATGGGGACCCTGCGCGACCGCGGTCTCGTCGCCGGGAGCGGCTTCAGGATGAGCATCAACCGGTCCGCGCAGCAGCAGGGCGGGAAGGGCGTGATCGACTATTTCGAGGAGGTGTGCCGGGACGCCGGGGTGCCCCTCTCCAGCCTGACGCTGGAGATCACCGAGACGGCGGCCATGACCGCGGCTTCCGAATTCCAGGCGCTGCGCGGCTCCGGGCTCGAGATCTCGATCGACGACTTCGGGACCGGATATTCCAGCCTCGACTACCTTCGGCACATCCCCGCCGACGAGCTGAAGATCGACCGCTCGTTCATCGCCCAGCTCCATGCCCCCGACCGCACGGCCAACCTCGTTCAGGCGATCCTGGACGTGGCCCGGAGGATGGAGCTGAGAGTGGTCGCCGAAGGGATCGAGACCGACGAGCAGCTCGCGTCGCTCGAGGAGTTCGGGTGTCCGTACGGACAGGGCTTCCTGTTCGCGGAGCCCATGCCCGCCGCTGATCTGGAGGAGCTCCTAACGTCCCGCGCCGGGGATCGCCTGACGACCGGCCAGGCCTGAGCCCCGGACGCCGGCCGCCCCCGGAGGGCCGCATGGCCGGTCCGGGGGGCCTGTAGGCCAGGGGATACGACCGGCTCACCAGGGCCTACATGTCGCTGCCGCTCCCCTCGACCGACAGGTCGGGCCGGTAGCGGACGACCATGCTGTGCGTGGACCGGTAGGCGTCGCTGAAGCTGTCGAAGATCTGCTGGACTTCCTCCTCGCCGTACTCGGCGGACAGGACCTCCTCGAGCGTCGGGTCGGGCTGCTCGAAGTCCGCCCAGTTTTCGTAGGGGAAGACCAACCGTGCCCAACCGCTCGATCCCGCGACGGGATAGGAGACGGCGTGGTAGAAGCCCGCGGCCTCCTCCTCTACGATGGCGTCGTGAACCTGCTGCACGGCATCGTACCAGTCCTCGCCGGCGCCCGGCTTCAGGTGGTAAGTGTCCACCTCGTAGAGTCGGTAACCCTCCGCGCTCTCGGGCCATCGGACGACGGTCGTGTCCACGGCCTCGACGTAGGCCTTCTGGGCCGCGACGTGCGGACCGACGTTGGCGGCGAAGCGCTCGGCTCCGCGAGGGCCGAACCCCTCCGCGTAGTCGTCCCAGTCGCTCCAGTCGTGGCCGCCCGACCGGACGATGAACGCGCCGACGTGCTTCCCCTGGACGACCTCGTAGATCTCCCAGCTCCACGGATCGCCGTTCTGCCGGCGCCATTCGGCGTGCGCGGCGAGCGCCTCCTCGAAGTCCGCGGCGGCGCCCTGTTTCGGGGTGAAGTGGTAGACCTGGGCCTTGTTGGCCTGGGCGTGGGCACCGGTGGGAAGCGTGAAGAGCGTAGCGACCAGAGCTGCGAGGGCGAGCTTGAGGCTTCGCATGCGGACCCTCCCGTGGCGTGAAGTCGCATTGCTGGCGGAACGGTGCAGCTGCCGAAGGACGGTCTATGCTATGTACTTGCAGGTACGGACTCAAACGGCGGTCGGCCGGGCCGGACGCTCCAGGGAAGCGAGCTCCGGGGGAGGCGGGCAGGGGAGACCAGAGGCTCGCCCGGACCCCCCTCCCGCACCGGGTCCTCCTCGCGGACCGCCTCCCGCTTCTCGCGCAGGTACTCGTGCGGTCCGAAGACTTGCCGGCGGGAGCCCGGCGCGTTGCTTTGTGGGAGACACGGGAAACCGCCCAGGGAGGCCGGCCGATGCGACCGCTGCCGAGGATCGACGCCGTACCCCTGTTCGCCGCCGTCCAGGAGGAGCTGATCGGGCTCCTCGAAGGGCTGTCGGACGAGGAGTGGCGCGCGCCCACGCGGAGCGCCACCTGGGACGTGAAGGACGTCGCTGCCCACCTGCTCGACGGCGACGTGCGCCGTCTGTCGCTGCACCGCGACGGGCTGGTCCTCGACGAGCCGGACGGGATCGACGGCTACGAGGCGCTCGTCGACTACCTGGACGGGCTCAACGAGACGTGGGTCGCTGCGGCCCGCCGGATGAGCCCGCGGCTCATCGTCGAGCTCACCGCGCACCTCACGCCGCGGGTCGTCGAGCACCTCCGGGGCCTGGCCCCCGAGGGCAGGGCACGCTTCCCGGTCGCGTGGGCGGGTGAGGACACGTCCGAGAACTGGTTCGACGTCGCCCGGGAGTACACCGAGAAGTGGCACCACCAGCAGCAGATCCGGGAGGCGGTCGGACGTCCGCCGCTGACCGGACGCCGCTGGCTCCGCCCGCTGGTGGCGACGCTCGTCCGAGGAGTGCCGCCGGTCTTCGAGCGGTACGCGGAGGGCGACGGGTCCACACGGGTCGCCCTCGAGGTCGGCGGCGCCGTCGAGGGGCGCTGGCTGCTGACCGACGAGACCGGACGATGGGAGCTGTTCGAGCCGGAGGGCGAGGAGGCCGGGACGCGGGTGACGATGGACGACGACACGGCGTGGCGGCTGTTCACGAAGACGATCTCCGAGGAGGAGGCCGTCGAGCGGATGGAAGTGACGGGCGCCCGCGCGCTGGGCGAGCTGGTCGCCCGCACCGTCTCCTACATGAAGTGAAGCACGGAGCCCGCGGTCTCCCCCTGCCGCCGACCGCGACGAAAGAGGAACACGTACGCTACGAGAGCACCCGTGAATCCGAGGACGCCCAGCAACGCGATCCAGGGGAATCCTGGATTGCCGAGTGAGGTGACGACCAGCCATCCGCTCCACGCCGCGACCGCGCCCAGCGTGACGAGACCGGCCGTCGAGGCGCGGGTGGGTGCCACTAGCCATGCAGCGGCGACGAACGCCGCCCCCATGAAGGGAGAGGCGACGGCCTTGGCGATCCACCAGGCGTCGCCCGTCCAGGCTCCGCCAACGGCGTTCAGGAGGCCGTACGCAGGACCGGTCACTGCGAGCTGGGCCACGATCGCGCCTGCGACCGCCGCGGGAATCACCGCCAGCCACCGGAGTTCTACCACCGTGACTCTCGACATGAGACGCTCTCTTCCCGAGGAGGAGTCGGTGCGTACGCCAAAAACAATATCGAGTATAACGCCCACCAGGGTGGGGGACGAGTCGTGATCGGCGCCGCGCCGGAGCTCCACTCGGAAGAACTGACCGCGAGTTGGGACGAGCTGCGGGCCGCCGGCGAGGAGGCGG